>JANOWX010000151.1:0-1721 GCA_031418175.1 Acidobacteriota bacterium
GCGGGAAGCCCGGGAAGTCGGGCCGCGTTTCGAGCAGGCGCACCGGGCTCGGCAACGGATTGAACAAGAGTCCCGGGCCGTTCGCGTCGGTGGCGTCTGTGCTGTAATAGCCCAAGATGTCCACGACCAAGTGTGTTGTGACAAAGGTGTAAATCTTGAACTTGCCATCCGCGCCCAGCTTCACCGCGAACGGTCCGTTGATGACGTCAGCGCCCGCGTAATTCGAACTCGCCACAGTCGGCCTTGTCCCGCCGCTCGGATAAATCGTCAAGTAGCCCAGGGCCGTCGGCAGCACAGTCGTGGCGTTGCCGACCAGCACTTGCGCCGTTGCCGGAATCGAATTGCACGGCGCGGTGACCGGCGCACGCCCTTGCAACAACAAATCCAAATTCGGATCGGCGTTCGGATTGCCCGTGCCGATCAATGGCGTGCTGGGTGCGCTGCAGCCGCTGAAGGTCGGGCGCGTTTCGAGCAAGCGCACCGGCGTCGCCAGCGGATGGAAGTACAAACCGCCGGTGCCGGGCGGCGCGTAGTAGCCGGTCACGTCCACGATGACGTCCGTCGTTGCGCTGGCGAATATCTTGAATGCGCCGTCGCCCGCGCCGAGGCCTACGGTGAAAACGTTGTTGGTGATTTCGTTGGTCTGGAAATTGGAATTGGCGACCGTCGGTTGCGTCGCCGTGCTCGGAAACAGCGTCAGGAAGCCCGGCCCCGACGGCACCACCGTGATGTTCCCCGTGACCGCCGCCGCATTCGCCGGAAGGCCCGCACAAGCCGTCCGCGCAGGCAGTGTCAACGTGCCATTCGCATTGATGGGCACGCCCGGCATTGTGCAACCGCTGAAGCCTAAGCGCGTTTCGAGCAAGCGCACCGGCTGCGGCAGCGGGAAAAACTGCAAGCCGTTGGTGGCCGCATTGATCGTGAGCGCGTAGGCCCGTTCGCCGATGCAACCATTCCCATCGGTTGCACGAAGCGTGAAATTCGCCGTGCCTGCGCTGGCCGGCGTGCCGTTCAACAAGCCCGTTCCCGCGTTCAGCGTCAAGCCATTCGGCAAGCTGCCCGCTGCGGTGCTCCACATAATCGCGCCGTTGCCGCCCATTTGCGTGAAGCTTTGCGAATACGCCACGCCCACCGTGCCCGCCGTCAAGGTTGGCGTATTCGGGTTCACGGTAATCGCCGGACACGGCATCGCGTTGATGACCAATGAATACGCCCGTTCGCCCGTGCAGTTGAGGCCATCGGTCACGCGGATATTGAAATTGAACGTGCCTTGCGCGATGGGCGTCCCGCTCAACTCGCCCGTCCCCGCGTTCAGCGTCAAGCCATTCGGCAAACCGCCGCCGGGATTGCCCCAGGCCAGCGTGCCGCTGCCGCCGCTTTGCGTGAAGGTCTGCGAATACGCCACCCCCATCGCGCCGCTCGGCAAGGCCGGATTGACGGGGCTAACTGTGATGGCCGGACAACCGCCGCCCGCTTGCCCCGGCCAAAAGCCGCTATTCAGCGTGTACACGCCGCCGCTCGAACCCGCCGCGACACTCTGTCCCAGCGTGCCAACCACGTTCGTCGCCCCGTTGGCGCTCGTCCCACCACCGCCGGGGATGACCGCTTGCGTGATGTTGTAGCTGCCTCCGCTTTGCGCTGGTTCAAGTGCGGCTTCGTGTTCAACACCTTCAACCTTGGGCAACACCTCGGAATGGGTGACGGCAGCAGCACTGGTCAAC
>JANOWX010000152.1:0-2225 GCA_031418175.1 Acidobacteriota bacterium
AAGGACTGCGCTCCCAGGGGATGGCAATTTTTGCAAAGCTCCGACCGAATGCTAGAATCCGCCACCGATTCACAGACAGCACAGAACAAGCGCGACAGCAGGCGCACAGCCTGGCAAGGAGAGAAATTGCTTTGAAGCAAACGAGCGAACAACCGCGAGACGTGGCCGCAGAGATGTCCGAAGAGAAAGCGATCTTCTTTGAACATCTCAAGCAAGCCGGGTTCAAACGCACCGGACAGCGCGAATTGATCCTGGAGGTCTTTCTGCGCACCGAAGGCCATATGAGCGCCGAAGACCTTTACGGCTTGGTCAAAGCCACAGACCCCAACGTCGGCTTCACCACCGTTTACCGCACGCTGAAATTGCTGGCCGAATGCCAGTTGGCGCGCGAAGAGCGGTTGGGCGATGGCCGCCGCCGCTACGAACATCAATACAAACACCCGCATCACGATCATCTGATCTGCACCGAGTGCGGCGAGTTGATCGAGTTTTACAGCGAAGTCATCGAACAAAAACAGGACGAGATCGCCGCGCAATACAACTTTCAACCGACGCGCCACAGCCTGCGCATCTTCGGCATTTGCAGCGCGTGCCAGGCCAAAAGTAAAAAGCTGGCGGCGGCGGCAGGGGGTTGAGAGTATTCATGGCGTTTACCACGAAGAGACGAAGAACACGAAGGCCTTCCCAGGAACCGCTTCGTGCTCTTCGTCTCTGCGTGGTTTTGGTTTTGTTTTTCAGCGCCTGCGCTAAGCGGCCCGCCACACCTGAGACTGAGCCAGCCGCTGCATTCGCTCCTGAACTCACGCAAAGTCTCGAACCAGTCCGCACAGAAACCGTCAACCGCATCTTCACGCGCACTTGCAGCGCCTGTCACGGCCCGGACGGGCACGGCATCGCCGCCGTCGCGCCCGCTTTGCGCCGCGCCAAACCGCGCAGCCTCGCCCAATGGCAGCAATATCTGGGCAATTCATTGGCCGGACATCCGGGCACGCAGATGCCGCCGCCGACCTGGTTGAATGCGGATGAGATTGACGTGATGGCAAATTATCTGGTCACGCTGACACAGCCGAATGCGCCTGCTACGCCTGAGCCATCCGTATCGCCGCCTCGCTAGCTCGCCGCAAAGCAGTTGTGTTAGCCTGACGCCCGCAATGAAAGCTCAATCCCAATCAACCACGTGTTGCGCAGCGCCAGCAAGCTACCTGCGCCGTGCCTGGCAAATACTGCGCGCCGTGTTGCGCGGCTATTGCGCCGGGCAGCCGCTCAATGAAGCGCGTCCGCGCAAAGTCTGTTGCTGAAATCAGTACCCAAAAACGACGATGATGAATCCCGAACTCGAAAAACTGATCGAACAGATCACCGACCAGATCATGGCGCGGCTGAGCACGCACGGCGACTTACACGCCGACCAGTGTAGCCCGCACCACATCGCTTGCGCCTTGCAAGCAGGCGCGACACGCATCGGCCTCGCCGCCGGGCAGGCACCCGCTCTAGTAGCCGGCAGCGGCGATGTCGCGCGCTTCATTGACCACACGCTGCTCAAACCCGAAGCCACGCGCGCCGAGATCGAAACGCTCTGCCAGGAAGCGCGCCAGAACAGCTTCGCCTCGGTCTGCGTCAATCCGTACTGGGTCAAAGAGTGCGCCTACCTGCTGCACGGTTCGCCGGTCAAGGTCTGCACCGTCGTCGGCTTCCCGCTGGGCGCCACGACGGCGGATGTGAAGGCCTATGAAACGCGGCGCGCGATCTTTGACGGCGCGACCGAAATTGACATGGTCATCAACATCGGCGCGCTCAAATCGGGCGACGACGACACAGTCAAACGCGACATCCGCGCCGTCGTCGAGGCCGCGCACGAAGCCTGCGCCATCGTCAAAACAATTCTTGAAACGGCGCTGCTGACCGATGATGAAAAGGTGCGCGCCTGCGTGCTGGCCAAAGAGGCCGGAGCCGACTTCGTCAAGACTTCGACCGGCTTCAGCAAAGGCGGCGCGACGGTGGCCGACATCGAATTGATGCGGCGCGCGGTGGGCTCGAGCATCGGCGTCAAAGCGGCGGGCGGTGTGCGCGACCTGGCCGCAGCCAAAGAGCTGATCGCCGCCGGAGCCACGCGCATCGGGGCCAGCGCGGGCGTGAAAATCGTGCAGGAAGCGCAAGGCAAACAAGTCGCAACGGCGCAACCAGCCGGCAGCTATTGAAAACCTGGGTACGCAGCGCTTCCAGCG
>JANOWX010000153.1:0-4309 GCA_031418175.1 Acidobacteriota bacterium
CGGTACCGTCCCGGTGTTCCAAACCATGATCGAGCAACTCACTCAATTCATCCTGCCCGCATGGCGTGCACCGCGCACGTGCGAAGCGTGCGGGCAACCGTTCCAGTGCGGCGCTTCGTTGAAAGGTTGTTGGTGTTCCAACGTAAAACTGGATGAAGCGGCGCGGCAGCGTTTGCGCGCGCAGTACCGCGCTTGCCTCTGCCAAACCTGTCTGGAAAGCTTTGTTCACCCTGAACCAGAAGACAAAGAATGATGCGCACGCTGGCTCATTGCGGCAAGCTCTTGGGCGCTTGGGCGTGCTGCCAGCCTTCGCCGCTCAACGCTTTCAAAAACTCGACCAAGTCTTTCTTATCCTGCTCGGTCAAATCCAGCTTTTTCATGCGCTGGTCTAGGTTCGGATTCGGAAGCCCGCCCTTGTTGTAATACTCGACCACGTCTTCGAGCGTCGCCAGGCTGCCGTCGTGCATGTAAGGCGCCGTGCGGGCGATCTCGCGCAGCGTCGGCGTCTTGAACGCGCCATTGTCTGTGGCGCGTTTGGTGTAAAGCGCGCGGCCCAAATCCGGCTGCGGTTTGTCCATCCCCACGCCCAGGTTGTTGAACGAACCGTCAGTGAAATTGACGCCGATGTGGCATTGGTCGCACTTGGCCTTGTTGAAAAAGATGTCGAAGCCGCGTCGCGCGCTTTCGCTCAACGCCGTTTTGTTACCGGCCTTGTAGCGGTCATACGGCGCATTGCCGGAAACAATCGTGCGCTCGAAGGTGGCAATCGCTTTGGCGACCAGATCAATCGTGATCTCTGCGCTGCCGAAGGCCAGTTTGAACAGCGGCGCGTAGCCTTTGACGCTTTTCAGTTTGGCGACGACGGCTTCGTGCGTATTGCCCATTTCAATCGGATTGGCCATCGGCCCTTTGGCCTGCTCTTCGAGCGTGGGGGCGCGGCCATCCCAAAACTGCTCGACGCTGTAAAGGCGATTGATGACGGTCGGCGCACTGCGACCGCCCTTTTGCCCGCGCATGCCCGTCGAGACCGCCCGGCCGTCGGTGAACGCGAAATTGGGATCGTGGCAGTCGGCGCAGGAGATTGTTCCATCCGCCGACAAACGCTTGTCGAAAAAAAGCACGCGGCCCAGTTCCATTTTGGCCGCCGAGTATTGATTCCCGGCGGGCCAAACGGATTCGACCAATCCCAGCGGCAGGTTGGCTTTTGTTCGTTGTGATGCTGCCGGACGTTGCGCCTCGGCGGGCGCAAGGCGGTTCGAGAAAAGATAAACCGCACAGAGCGCCAACACGCATACACAAACCAGCAGCTTGCAGAATTGCTGCATCGCTTTCCCTCCCCGTTATTGCTTGATCAGCCCGGTGACGTAAAAGGCCTTCTGGCCGTCAACCTTGGCCGAAGTGCCGGTGATTTCGACGATGTCGCCCGCGTGTTCAATCGCCTTTTCGCGCAGGGCGGTCAGGCCATCGCGGCGCGGGTTGTGCTCCTCTTCCATCAGCAAAAAGATCGAGCCGTCCTTGGTCAGCAAGCCGATGGGCTGGCCGGCCTTGAAACATTTCTGCGCGCAATCACGATGCTTTTCGCCGTGCTTGCCGATTTGCAAATAGCAGGAATAGTCAATGATTTCGCCGACCATCGTAGCGATGCTGGCCGGGAGCGTCTTGCCGTCAACTGCGGAGCCGATCGTGCTGGCGCTCCAGGGCGCGCTGGGGGCCTGGCCCACTTTGCCAACCGGCTGTTCATAGGTGCCTTTATTGGGCGTCATCTGCGGCTGCAAAATTCCCGGCCCTTTTTTTGCGGCGGATGTTTTCTTTGCTGGTGACGCGCTCTTGGGCGTCTGCGCTTGCAGCCCTTGGGCCGCGCAAACAACTAAGAAGAGCGTGCATAAAACTGCTGTTTTGAACTTGGGCATAAAGTCTCCTTACTCGAATAGACAGTGATTGGACATCAAAAAATTATGGTTACTGGCGATTTGGGTTATTTGATAACGCGCTGGTGAAAACGGGGGTGATGCTATGCCGAGACGCATACACTGTCAAACGTTTGGGCAGTCAGTTCGCGGCCGCCACTGCCGAACTTCGCGGCAAGCGTGCTAAGCTGCCGGTTCGCTGTCCTAATTTCAAAACCAAACGAGTTGAACAAGCTATGTGTGGAAGATTCACGCGCAAACACAGCGCCGCCGAGATTGCCGAGCGTTTCGAGATCGAGGAAGACGAAGCCGATTTCGGCCCGCCGCGCTAAAACATCGCGCCTACGCAAAGCGTGCCGGTGATTCATTTCAACGCGGGCCGGCACGTCCTCAACTGCAAATGGGGCCTGGTGCCGTTCTGGGCCAAAGACCCGGCGATGGGCAACAAGATGATTAACGCGAAGGCCGAGACGCTGGCCGAAAAGCCTTCGTTCAAATACGCGCTCGAAAAACGGCGCTGCCTGATTCCCGCCGATGGCTTTTACGAATGGGACAAACGCACGAAGCCCGCGCAACCGATATACATCCGGCGGCGCGACGCGGGCCTGTTCGCCTTTGCCGGCTTGTGGGAAGAGTGCAAGCTGCTGGATGGCACGCGGCTGCAATCGTGCACGATCATCACGGTCGAACCGAACGAATTGATCGCGGCTTTTCACCATCGCATGGCTGCGCTCTTGCGGCCTGAAGACGAAGCTGGGTGGCTCGATCCGGCGCGCAAACCTGCCGAGGTCTTGGCGTTGTTGCGGCTTTATCCCGAAGCGGATTTGGAAGCGTATCCAGTTTCGACAGCGGTCAACAACGCCCGGCACGATGAACCGGCAATGATCGAGCGGCTGGCGTAACCGCCGGTTGGCGCATTCGCCGAAATTACGCTACCTTTTGGTTATGGCAAAAAGAGGCAATGTCCTGATTGTGGACGATGAAGAAGTGATGCGCGACGTGCTGGAAAGTCTGCTTTCCGGCGACGGCTATCGCGCCGATTTAGCCAAGACGGGCGAAGAGGGCCTGGCGCGTTTGCACGAGCGCACCTACGACGCCGTGTTGCTAGACGTTTCGATGCCCGGCATCGGCGGGTTGCGCACGCTGGAAGAAATCTTGAAGCTGGATAGCGAAGCCGTCGTGATTATGATCACCGCTTATGCGACCTTCGACACAGCCATCGCTGCCTGGCAATTGGGCGCGTTCAATTGCATCCGCAAACCCTTCGACAACCAGCAAATTTTGAAGACGGTAGCCGCCGGCATCTCACGCCGCCGTGGGGATGAAGAGCGGCGCGTGTTGCGGCGCACATTGAAGAGTTCAGCCGACCGCAGCCAGATCGTCGGCAACTCGACAGCCATGCACGAAGTCTTTGACTTGATCGAACAGGTTGCGCCCGCACGTTCGACCGTGCTGATCACGGGCGAATCGGGCACCGGCAAAGAAGTCGTCGCGCGCTCCATACATTTTTCCAGCCCGCGCGCCGAGTCCGGCCAATTCGTCGCGGTCAATTGCAGCAACATCCCGTCCGAACTGCTCGAATCGGAACTCTTCGGCCACACCAAAGGCGCGTTCACCGGCGCGGTGGCCGCCAAGAAGGGCTTGTTTGAAGTCGCTGACGGCGGTTCGATCTTTTTGGATGAGATCACCACGATTCCGCCCGAAACGCAGGCGCGGCTGTTGCGCGTGATTCAGGAACGCGAATTCACGCCGCTGGGCGACACGCAACCACGCCGCGTGGATGTGCGCATCATCGCGGCCACCAACAGCGATTTGCAGCGCGCGGTCAAGCAGGGCGATTTCCGCGAAGACCTGTTTTACCGCCTGAATGTCATCAACATTCATTTGCCGCCACTGCGCGAACGGCGTTCAGACATACTGTTGTTGGCGCAGCATTTCATTCGCAAATACAACGCTGAGAACGGGCGCAAGCTGGCTGAGCAACTCGCGCCCGAAGTGTTGCGCTTGCTCGAAGCCTATCCCTGGCCCGGCAATGTGCGCGAACTGGAATCCACCATCGAACGCGCCGTGATCGTCGCCCGCAGCGATGAGGTAACACCCGAATGTTTGCGCGAAGAGGTTTTACATCCGCACGCCAGCAACGACGGCGGAGCCGATTCAGCGGATGTCGCGGCGTCGCTCGACATTTCACGCGGCATTTCGTTTTACGATGAAGTCTCGCGTTTTGAGGTGGAACTGATTCGGCGCGCGCTGGAAATCACGGGCGGGCATCAAAGCAAAGCGGCCAAGTTGCTGGGGATGAATAACACGACGCTCAATAGCAAGATCAAGGTTTATAACATCAAGCCGTGACCAGTCGGCAGTTGGCAGTCGGCGGTAAGCAGTAAGCAGCCGGCAGTGAA
>JANOWX010000154.1:0-2539 GCA_031418175.1 Acidobacteriota bacterium
ACTCCATGCTCTTTGGCGTTAGTCCTGAGGTTAGCGCGCAGGTTCCAGCGTCAAGCGTTGTTTGGCTTGCGCTTCAACCCTGGCCTTGCTGTAAAGCAGCGGAAAGTAAGCGCCGCGCGCCCACAACGGCAACAAGTCGCCGTAATGCTGGCTGCCCGGCTGACCCGATTGGCCGGGCACGTTGGTCGCCACGGAATTGTCCCAATTACTAACGTCGAGGATTTCCCGAAAAGACGCGCCGTGGTTTTGGCGGAAGTTGGGGCCGCCGGTGGCGAGCACCGTGTTGGCATCGCCGCTGCGTTCGACGGCGGGCAGGTTGAACAGCGCGCGCGTTTCATCGTTCGCCGCCAGCGCGTGTGTGAAGGGCGCGACGTGCAGCGTGCCCCAGCGCCATTGTTTGTGATCGGGCCCGAGTTTTGATTGCGCTTCGGCCACGGCTTCTTTCAAGCTCCAATACAAGGCGAGATCGCGGGCGGCGCGGGCTTCCGGCGCGGACTTGCCGGGCGCGAACCAACGCGGTTCGGCGGCTTTCAAGGTTTGCAGCGTGCGCGGCAAGCCGATGCGCGCGGCGACCATTGGCCAGGCTTTGAGCGGCACGTGATTTTTGAAGACTTGCGTCGCCAGTTTAGGCGCCCAAAACTCAAACAGCGCCGCCGCCGCCGAATCTTTGCTGAGCACCGCATCCCAACTCGTCAGCAATTGAACAAACGGCAAAATGGCGGCGTCTTCAAACTTGGCTTCTTTCAAGCTGGCGATCAATTCGCGCGCGGGCAGCGAGACGGCGTCGTGTTGCAACTGCTCAAAATCAGCCACGCTGAATTTCCTGGCGCCGCCGCGCAACACTTCATCAATGCGATTAAAGCGAATCGGGCTCGACCATTCATACCCCAACTCGCGTTTGTATCCTGGCGGCAAAATGTTGTGATTGGCCGTCGCGACGTAATGCTTGGCGGGGTTGCCAAATTGAGGATTAAAGGATTGCGGCAATTCTTTGACCGGCAAGAAGCCCTGCCACTCAAAGCGCCCATCGCCGGGCACCGGCAACAGCCCCGACCAGCCTTTGCGCACGGGCGTCAACCCCGCCGCGACCCAACCGATGTTGCCGTCCACGTCGGCGTAGATCAGATTTTCCGACGGCACTTTCCAGCGCTCCAGCGCCTTCAAAAACTGCTGCCAATTCTGCACGCGGTTCAACGTCAGCGAAGCCAGATAGCCCGCCGTGCCCGGTTCGCTGCCGACCCATTTCAACGCGTAGGCGCGCTGTCTTTCTTTATCCTCATAAACCACCGGCCCGTGCGCGGTGAATTTCAATTCGGCGGTGACGGGTTCGGCTTTGCCTTTGACGTTGATCTGTTCGCGCTCGACGCGCATGGGCTGCCACTTGCCGCGATATTTGTATTCGTTGGGATTGGCCGGATTCACTTCCTCGACATACAAATCCTGCTGGTCAATGCCGACGATGGTGAAGCCGAAGCCGACGCGTTCGTTGTGCCCCGCCGCCACGCCGGGCAGCGCCGGTTCGCCCGCGCCGATGACGTTCCAACCGGGCGCGACGAGATGAACCATGTAGCGCAAACTCGGCAGCGCAATCTGCCGGTGCGGATCGTTGGCCAACAGCGGCTTGCCCGTGGCCGACAGCGTTCCGTCAATCACCCAGTTGTTGCTGCCGTCATTTGGATTGGGCGCGGCCTGGCCGAAGTTCACGTCTCTGGCCGCCGCCAGAATCTTGTTATCAATGCCTGCCAAATCGAGACCCGTGGGGATTTCCAGTTTGCGCGCGGGTTCGGCGGGCAGCCATTCGTCAACAAACGCCGCGCCGAATTCGCGCGCCAGTTGCGCCCGCGTGATTTCAGTCGTGGCGTTGCGCGTCATCACATAGCCAGCCATGCGCGTCAGACAAACTTCCGGCGTCCACGGTTCGGGTTTGTATCCGGCGAGTTGAAATTCAATCGGCAGGTTGTCTTTGGTTTGTTCGATCCAGGCGTTGATGCCGCGCACAAAGGCCGTGATGATCGGTTTGGCGTCGGGCGCATAGGCTTCCCACTCGGCTTTCATGTCGCCGCGATAGCGCAACAGCCGCGCGAACTTGTCGCGTTCGATGGCGCGTTCGCCCAGCACTTCGGCCAGCTTGCCCTCGCCCGTGCGCCGCCACAGATCGAGTTGCCACAGACGGTCTTGCGCGGCGGTGAAGCCTTGCGCGAAAAACAAATCGTCCTGTGTCTCGGCGTAAATGTGCGCGATGCCCCATTCGTCGCGCAGCACCTTGACCGGCTTTTGCAAGCCAGCCAGCTTGAGTGTGCCGGAGGTTTGGGCGAGCGCCTTACGCGCGCGTTGCGCCAAATCGGATTGTTGCGCCTGCCCACGCGGCGGCGCGGTAAGGACAAGCTGTAGGGTAAAAACAAGCAGGAGCAAGATTGTCGCGGGTTTCATCGAACGGACCTCCGTAATAGTTGGGCTACTTAAAGTCAGTTCAGCCGGACTTACGCAGAAGACCTGTAAAGTGTGGTGCGAGTTCTTTACTCGCACCAGCAAATTGCAC
>JANOWX010000155.1:0-2459 GCA_031418175.1 Acidobacteriota bacterium
CAAGACAGATGAAGAGTTGCAGCGCATCCGCGAAGAAGTCGCCGACCGCTATGGCCGTTTGCCCGATTCGGTCGAGAATTTGTTTGAATACGCCCGCGTGCGGCGCGAAGCCAATCAACTCGGCATCGTTTCGATTGATCGAACAGGCGCGAACCTGGCGCTGAAGCTGAGCGACAAGGCGCGCGTCGAACCGGAGCGGTTGATGAAGCTGCTGGCTGAAAATCGGGCGGCGAGCTTTACGCCCAATGGCGTGCTCAAGTTGAAGCTGGCAGCCACAAGCGATGCAAACGAAGATCAGCAGGTGTTTGCGGTGTTGAGCGCGGTGCTGAGCGTTTTGCATGGCAAGGTTTGACATCAGCGCAGTCCTCAATCGAAACACCCAACATGGGGACAACAGAAATAGACAGGATTCATAAGATTTTCAGGATTCACAGGATTGGGCCAATAAAGATAGGCATTTCAGCCTTGTCCTCAGCCTGTCCATCCTGAAAATCCTGTCCATCCTGTCCAATTCTTATGTGTTCTGATTTAGCCACGCGCAATCTCTGGACTAAAATTTCTGCTTCCCCTACACTCCCGCCCGTCCCATTTCGGTTTCACCTTCATCTTCTCAATTACCTATTCGTATTTCTTTATGACCGGCTAGTTCTGGCCGTGGGTTGGCCATTATGACCAGACGAACCCGAGCGAGCAGTGCAAATGAAATCAACGCGGCGGATTTGCGCGCCTTTCTGGCCTGGCTCACGCCGGGACAGGCGCCAGGGCAAACATTGGATGGCGAAGCGTATGAAGCCGCGCGCCGCCGGCTGTTGCTCTTTTTTGCCGGACGCGCCTGCCCCGACCCCGAAGCGTTGGCGGACGCAACGCTTGATTGCGCCATCCGCAAGCTGCCCGAGGTTCCGCCCGCAGCCAGTCCCTTGGGCTATCTGATCGGCATCGCCAAAAACATTTACCGCGAGCATTTGCGCGACACACCAATAATCGAACCCTTGCGTCCCGCGCACGCTGTGGCCTTCACCGCAGTAACGCAGCACCAACGCGATACCGAACAGCGCCATCAATGCCTGGAACAGTGCCTGGAACAATTGCCCGCCGCCGACCGCACGCTGGTGCTCGGGTATTACCGCGCGGCAAACCAGCAAAAGATTGATGTGCGGCGGCAATTGGCCGAGCAGTTCGGCTTGACCCAAAACGCCCTGCGCAATCGCATTTTCCGGCTCAATCAACGGCTGGCGCTTTGCCTAAATTCCTGTCTTGAAAATTCTCTGGCGTGATGTTTTGCCGTTTTTCGCCATTCATCCATGAATGCGGGGAGCGGGAAAGAAAGTTTGCTGAAATGTCATTGATTACCAACAGCACAATCAGAGCGTATCTGCTGGGCACACTGGCGGACGAAGCCCGCGCGCAAATCCGCGAGCAGATTGAAGATACCTTGCTCGTCACCGACGAGGGCCTCGCGCAACTCGAACTGGCCGAAGAGGAATTGCTCGACGATTACCTCGCCGGCCAGCTCGACCCGGCGGAACTGGCCCGCTTCGAGCAGCATTTCCTGTGCACGGCGGCGCGCCAGTCCAAACTGGAATACTTGCGCGACCTGCGGGCCGTCGCCGCAAAAACAGCAACTGACCAGCCCGTGACGCAAGCAAACACGCAACCCAACAACGTCGTCCAGTTCCCTGTCCGCCCGGAACGGCGGCAATTTTTCAAAAGTATGAACCGTTCGGCATATCTCAAATTGGCAGCCACACTTTTGTTGGTAAGCACCGCTGGCTTCCTGCTCTGGCGCACCGCCCTGCGCCCGCCGCAAAGCGAAGGCCTCTTGGCGCTCAATCGCGCCTACGCCGGCGGACGCCCATTCGACGCGCGCATCGGCGGCTTCGACTATGCGCCCTATGCCCCGACGCGCGGCGCCAATGACGCCGACACCAACGCCCGCATCCTGCGCGAACGCGCCAACAGCGTCTTGCTCGCCGCCATTATCGAAAGCCCCACTGCCGCCAACAAACACGCGCTCGGCAAATACTATCTGGCCGAAAAGCGCTTCGATCATGCCATCGAACAATTCAACGCCGCGCTCAAAGACACGCCCCCCTCTGTATCCAATGCCGCCGAATTGCACAACGACCTCGGCGCGGCCCTGCTCGAAAAAGCCAAGTACGAGAAACGCAACAACCAGCCCGGCGACAGCCTGCAACACCTGGCCGCCAGCCTCGAAGCCATTCAACAGGCGCTCAAGCTGCAACCCAATGCGCCCGCCGCCGTCTTCAACCGCGCCCTCTGCTTGCAGGAAATGTACCTGCCGCGCCAGGCCATCGAAGAGTGGAAGAAATACCTGCAACTCGACCCCAAATCCGCCTGGGCCGACGAAGCGCGCCGCCGCCTGGCCGAACTCGAAAAAGCGCCGTCCAACATTTCATTGAGCGACGATCAGTTGTATCAGGAATACCTCAAAGACCCGG
>JANOWX010000156.1:0-7215 GCA_031418175.1 Acidobacteriota bacterium
GATGCGACGCTCCGGCTGGCAGCAACAACGGGCTCAACAGCAGTGCGGCAAAAAAGAATAAGCGGGTCATGCAAGCTCCGAAAGAAAATAATACAGCGGGTTGTTAGGTTTGGCCGAGAGTTGGAATGCGTGCTGGTCATAGCAGGTTTAGCACGCAAATTTCAGCGTCGTTTCGCCGATCTTGACCAGGTCGCCATTCGCCAGCATGGCCGGTTGTTGCGGTTTCAGCCGTGCCCGGCCATTGATGATCGTGCCGTTGGCGCTGCCTAAATCTTCCAAGTAAAACTGTCCGCTCTTGATGGTAATGCGCGCGTGACGGCGTGAGACGCGCGAGGCTGGATCATACTTTGAAAGATCAACTGTCGGCCTAATGCCGCGATGCGGATCAAGCCGTCCAATCAGGGTTTCGCCTTCTAGGTTGACAGGGAATTGGACGTTGCCGGCTTCGACATCCAGCACGACCAGGCGGGCGTTGGCCGGTTCCGGCTTATTCGACGCACGCTCGCCGAAATAGACGCGGTACAAATCCGCCGGTGTCATCTCGTGGCCGCAGTGGTAACACGAGACGCGTGTCAACGTGCCTGAAGTGCCGATCTGCGTCGCATACAGTTCTTCTTCGCGGATGACTTCGTCCAGAAAGGCTTCGCGCGCTTCTTCGGACATGGCGTCCCATTTTTCATGCCGCGCGGTGGCCAGTTGCCGCAATTGCGCTTCGGCGAAATCCAGCCGGGCCGCGCGCAACAGCTTGTCGTCTTCGGCCAGCATCAGCAACAGGATGTGTTTGTGCTCGGGCGCGAGTTGCCCGACCCAGTCCCGCAATTGTTGTTCAACAGAAAGTCCGCTCGACATATTGCCTAACCTTTAGCAATGAACTGGAAATAACCCTGCCAAACCACGGGGAGCACGGGGCACACGGGGGAAATCAACCAGCCTGAGAGGGCTTTCCCCGTGCTCCCCGTGTTCCCCGTGGTTGATTTGTCAGTGTTGTTTTCAAGCCATTCCTTAGCAATTCGTGGGATGCCGGGGCGCATTCTAGCCCGGTTTTAGTTGAGAATGAAAGAAGAGTGCGCAGTCTTTTTCCAAAACTATGGTTGCTTCGCCCGCGTCGCATTTTGTTTTGGTTGAATCACCAATGTGAGCGGTTTCGCGGGGAAATCCGATCGCTGCGGCGAAGCTGTTTCAATCCTGCCGACCACATAGATCGGCTGTTCCAGCGCTTGCACCCAGGGCTCGGCGCTCAACTCGAAGCGCTGCGTTTCTTCTTCTTCCGTAATCAACACGCCGCTCAAGCCCACATCCTTGACGATCACGCCGTGGGGCAGGTTGCGCACGTCAAAGGGCACGCGCCCCTGAAAACCCTGCTCGCGTTTGATCCTGATGCTGACCCAGGCCGTGCCGCCCGGTTCCAGCACGACGCGCTGTTGTTCCGTCCAGACCAGCAATTCGGGCGGGGCGGCGACCGAAACGACCGCGATCTTTTCGGCGGTCTTTACCTCACGCACGATGCCGCTTGCTGTGCCTTGCACGCGCAACGGGAAACTCGCTGCCGGATTTGCTTCCGCACTGGCCGTGAGCAGCACCACGGTCGAAATCATTCCGGCGCGAATCGTGCCGGTTGAAGCAGTGAAACCGGGCGGCAGGTCTAACAGCTTCACTTCGACGTCGCCGTCAAAGCCATCCGTGCGAAAAGCCGTCACGGTCAGCGGCAAGGCTGCGCCGCGTGGCACGTTCGGATTTTCAGGGTCAACCGACAGCACAAAATCGGGCGCGGGTTCGCGTATGGTCAGGCGGTAAGCGAACTGTTCGCCCTGCAGGCCGCGCACATCGCGCAGGCGCACAGTGTATTCGCCAGCGGCGGGCGCGCTGAAGGTCAGCCGCGCGTCTTTGCCATACAGCGGCCCGCCATCGTCGTTGCGGTAATAGAGCGTCACTTGCGGCAAGCCATTCGCCGAGAGTTTGGCGTCGGGCGGATGAAGCGAAACCTTGTACAGCGCGGTGTTGGCCGCGTGCGCTTCCGGCGTCGTGTCCAGGAAGCCGAGGCGCTGGCCCGCGAAACTTTTGAAGAACACATCTTCATCGGGCCCCTTGGGCAGCACGTCCACCTGCAGCAATTCGTTGCCAAGCAAAATGTAGTCGTTGACGTTGATGCCGTTCCAATTCAGTACGCGAATACCGCGCGAGGCCGAATCGCGGTCGTTGAGGGTTTGCTGTGTTTCGAGCACGCAGCGCAACAAGGCGCGCGGCACCAGCTTGCCTTTGGCGTCATAAACCTCAAGCACAGCATCGAGCGGCGAGCCGTAACGTTGCGCTTCGACTTCCAACACCAGCGGCTGGGCTTTGCGGGCAGTGAAGCGGTAGAAGTCCTCGCCACCCTGAATTCGCCCGTTGATCGTTACCGGGACTGCGACAGTTTGCGGCGCGGCCATACTTTTGCTGGCGGCGCTTTCGTTGATTTCGGGCGAACGGCCAATGGCGGCCATTGCGCTGTTATACGCGACGCCTTTGTCCAACGCTGGCCGCACGGTGATGGAATCGCCCCAGGCGGATTGCGCTGGCGCATTGATGGCAAGCTGTTGCCGGTCGAGATTGAAACCATGCAACGCCACTGCGGTGCTCGCCCCTTGCCGCACACCTAGCGGGTAGATGCTGGTGATGATAGGCAATTCGCCGATGTTCAAGCGGTAAGCGTATTGCAGCGGCGGCCCGCTCATGGGCTGCCCGGCTTTCTGCTGATCGGTCAAGCGCAAGATGTAATCGCCATCGGTCTTGGTTGTGTAAGCCAGCAAGGCATCGCGCTGCCCGCTGAAAGCGCGTTGGAATGTTTGGCTGTTCGCAAGCTCCTGCCCATCGGCATCAAACAGCGTCAAGACCGAATCCAGTTTTGAGCCGAAGCCGCTCGCGACAAGTTGAAAGACGAGTTGCTGCCCGGTCGTGGCGTTGAATTTGAAATAATCGGCGTCGCCCAGTCGTTGCATTTCTCCCGCGACAGTCATCGGTAATGTCAGCAACTGCGCATCGGCCGTCGCGTCATTCATTTCTTTTTCCGCCGTCTCGCGCAACGCGCCCACATAGATGCGCCCAGTGCTGGTGGTGCCGAGCGGCGTTTTCAGGCGAAAGCTGTAGATGCCCGGCTCAGCGTTCGCGTCAATGAACAACTCGGCTTGCACGCGATTGCGAGTGCCGCGGTCGCCCTGAAATTTCATGGTCGGATCAAGCGAGTTGCGCGGCTTTTCGCGGGCGGTTTCGGAATTGAGGATGATGCTGCCGGTGAGGCCCGGCTTGTTCCAGATAAATTCGCTGGCGCCGTTTAAGTTGTAGCCCTCGATTGTCAGCACCGCGCGACCGCCGCGCCGCACGCCACGGGGCGCAACCGACGTCAGATAGGGGGGCGCAATCTGCGCTTGGGCAATTGCTGTTAATGCTAACCAAATCAAACCGAAAAGCAGAGCCTGTTTTCTCATAGTCGTGTGTTGAGTTGCGCGCTCATTTGACCGCGCTTGCTTTGCCTGTCTGTGAATCGTAAAACGTCAACGTGCCATCGTAACGCCCCGCCGCCAGCCGCATGCCATCGGGCGCAAAGGCCAGCGCGAAGACCCAATCGGATTGCAACTCGCTGACGTGTAATTCGGTCAATGTCGCCGCTTCAAAAAACTTGATGCGCCGGTCAGCGCCGGTCGAAACCAGCGTTTGGCCATCGGGCGACCAGGCCAGTGCGTGAATTGCGTCTTCGTGCGCGATCAACGAACGCACTTGCTTACCCGCTGTTTCGCCAATTTCCCAGACGCGAATGCTGCGATCCGCGCCCGCGCCCGCCAGCAGCTTGCCAGCAGGATGAAAGGCCAGCGTGTTCACCGCGTCCAGCGCATCGCTCAGCGTGTATAGCCGCGCGCCCGTCGCCACGTCCCACAGCTTGACCGTGCGATCTGCCGCAGCCGACGCCAGGCGTTTGCCATCGGGACTGAAGACCAGCGCAAAGACTGCGTCGGTGTGGTCTTTCAGCGTTTTGAGTTCTGCGCCGGTTGCCGCGTCCCACAGCTTGATCAGCTTGTCATAGCTGCACGTCGCCAGTTTGCTGCCGTCAGGGCTGAAGGCGATGGCGAAGATGTTGTCACGATGGCCGCGCCACGCGCGTAATTCTTTGCCCGCCGCTACGTCCCAGATTTTGATCTCACCGAATTGGCCCGGATTGCCGCCCGCCGTCGCCAGCAGTTTGCCGTCGGGACTGAACGCGAGACTGCGCACCTCGTTGCTATGGCCAGCCAGCTTGCTGCTGACTGCGCCATTCTTGCCGTGCCGCAACTCGGCTTCCTGGTAGCGGCCGACGGCCAGCATTGCGCCGTCACCGCGAAAGGCCAAACTGTTGATGGCCGCGCGTACGGGCGCTCTGAGTTTGATTTCGGGGATGATGGGTTTGGCATTGCTTGGCGCCCCGGATTCTGTTTTCGCCGCGCTGCTGTCGGCGCGTGCGCCCGCGTCAATCCAGGCTTTGATCTGGTTGATCTCCGCTTCGTTGAGTCTGTCACCGAGCGGCATCTGCGGTTTGACTGCGCCTTCCAGCATTTTGACCAGCAAGCTTTGCGCGCTTTGGCCGGGCACGATGGGCGCGCCGTGTTTGCCGCCGTTCAACAACGCTTCGTAACTTTCCAAGTTCAGCCCGCCTTGCCGCGTCGAATGGTTGTGGCAGGCCGCGCATTTTTGCTGCAACAGCGGCGCAATCGTCCGGTCGTAACTCACGTTGGTTTGCGCGCACGCTGCTTGACGCAGCAGGGCGATCCTCCCCGGCTGACCAGTCAACGCCAGTAATGCCAAACCGAAAAAGGCAAGTCGTGGATTGAGGTGTGATGTGTTCATGCGCCGTTTGCTGAATCGGTTGGCAGGTTTTAAGTGCGCTGCTTGCGCGCCCCCGGTTTGGCCGTGCGACGCGCCGGTTTGGCGGAGCGATACAGCGCACGCAAGTCAGCCGGCGTAGAGACTTTTTCAAGCGCCGTAAAGATGCGTTTCAAGGCTTCGACATCTTGCAAAGCTATTATTTCACGCTGCAACTCCGCTGCCTGCCGCCCGAATTTCAATTTAAGCATGGGGTTGAGCGCCAAGAGCAAGCCCTCTTTTACGCCTAACTCCATCCCTTTCTCAATTCCTTTCTCAATTCCTTTCTCAATCCCTTTCTCAATCCCTTTGCGCATTCCGATGCGTTCAACACTCGACACATAAGGCATACGTTTCTCCTGTTCGTACTGCTGCAACTCCTGCCAGAATTCGTCTTCCAATTCTTCCGGCAAGCGCATGATCCAATCAATGAAAAGAAAGAGGTCTTGAATTTCCTGACGCCGATAGCCGCGCTCGTACAAGCCGCGAATCAGGCGCATCTTCCAGGCATACCGGCTCGCATCATCGCCGCGTGTCGCCAGTGTTTGCAGGTGCGCCTTCACCACCACGGCGAAGACATTCCGGCTCTGCTCCAATTCTTCCCAACGCTCACGATACGAAAGCAGTTTAACCGCCGGGAAGCGGAAATCCAGCGCGCAACCCCACAGTTCATAGCCGAACTGTTGCGGCTGCCAGCCCGGCTGCGTGTCGGTCAAAATCGCCAGGCTGACGATGGGGCGCTGAAAATGCAGAAACAAACGGCTGTGATAAGTGAACATCCGTTTGCCAAACGCGGCTTCACGCGCGCCTTGCACCTCAATGTGAATCAAGACCCAGATTTCTTCGCCGCCCTTGCGCCAGACGCGCACCAGCTTGTCCACCGCGCGGCGTCCGGTGGCGGACTGTGGCGCGATCTGTTGCAACTCCTTGTCTAGAAACTCGTAACCGCGCCGCCAATCAATCCCGGCAGCGGCGAGCGGGAAAAAGAACACCATGAGCGGGCGGAAGTAGCGCTCGATGATTTCTTTCCACGGACTGTCAAAATCGCTGTTTGCCATCGCTCAATGGTTGAACAAAAACTCTCTACTCGTCAGCAACGCCCAGGCCACGTCTTCCAACGCGTGCCGCCGCGCGGTCTGCGCTTCATTGGCATTGGCCGCCGCCAGGCTACTTTCCCGCAGGGCGCTGAGCAGTTTGCCCAACTCCGCTTGTTGCGGCGGACGGCTCAACGCCGCGTTGTAAAGATGCGTCACGATCATTTCGTCCGACGCACCGAGTTTGAGGAATGAATCCACAATGCTGCCCGGCGCGCGGAGCTTCTGATTGAGCGTATCGCCATTGATGACGTGCAGCGCTTGTGCGACCGACGGTTCGGATGAGCGTTCACTTTCCACCGTGACGATACGCTGCGGCTTGCCGAACACCGAGAGGAAATACGAATTGACGCGCGCATCCGGCAATTGCAGCGCGCGTGTGCCCGCGCCGTAGCCGGGGAAGCTGGTCGGCACGCCGGTCACTTGGGAAACCGCATCAAGCAAGGCTTCGGCGGAGAGGCGTCGAATGATGTAGCGCGAGTAATAACGTTCGTCCTGCGCGTTCGTCGCGTTGGGTTTGGACGAACGCTGATATGCCGCCGAATTCATGATCGTGCGAATCAAATGCTGCACGTCGAATTTGTGCGCTACGAAATCGTTCGCCAACGCCGTCAGCAACTCTTCGTTCGAGGGCGGATTGGTCGCGCGCATATCGTCTACGGCCTCGACCAAGCCGCGCCCCATAAAGTTTTTCCAGACGCGATTGACAAAGGAGCGCGTGAAATAGGGGTTCGACGGAGAAGTCAGCCAGGCGGCCAGATGTTCGCGCCGGTCTTTGGCGGAATCGAAATCCAGCACTTCACCATCCAACGGCGCGGGCGGCAACGGTTTGCCTAAACGTGGGTGATTTACTTCGCCGAAAGGGTTGTTATAGACCTGCACGTCGCCCTCGCGTGTGCCGTTTTTCATGCCCACGCGCGCGAACAGATTGGCCATCTGGTAGTACTGCCGCTGCGTCCATTTTTCGAGCGGATGGTTGTGGCAGCGCGCGCAGGTGATAGACATGCCCAGAAAGGCCATCGAGAAATTCTCGTTGAGTTCGGTCGTCTCTTTGTGCAGCACGTAATAGTTGGCCGCGCCGTTTTCGAGCGTGTTGCCGCTGGCGGTGACGATCGCGCGCGCGAATTGATCGTAAGGTTTGTTGCGCGCGACGCCCTCACGAATCCAGTTATAAAACGACCACATCGCATTCGGACTGAGCAGCCGCGATGAAACCAGCAGCACATCGGCGTGGCGGTTCGTCCAATAATCTGTG
>JANOWX010000157.1:0-5362 GCA_031418175.1 Acidobacteriota bacterium
CTGAAGCCTGAACTCCATGCCTTTCTACCTTGCCTGCCGTACTTGCCGATGCGCAACCAACAAATCCAGGCCCGCTATCGCACCCGTGTTGAACAGCAGCAGTACCGCGACGGCAGCGGCTTCAATCGACGTTTTGTTGACGAGCAGGTATGCGCCTTCGCTGCCCGGTTGTTGCGTGCCAGCCAGCGGCACCATTAACAGGTAAAAGAGCGCCAGCAACAGCAACGCGCCCCAACAACCGAGGCGCGTGAACAATCCCAGCAGCAACGACAGGCCGATCAGCACGAGACTGATTTTCACCGTGCGATCCATCCAGCCTGCCCAGCCCGCCTCCAGCATCCGTTGAAAGAGCGCGGCCAGCGGCCCTGTCGCCGCTTTCAGATACCCGGCGGAAGTCCAGGCGCTGAGCCGCGTGCCGTCGGCGCTCCAACCGGGCAGCATGAATTTGTAATAGCCTTCGTAAAGGAAATGCCAGCCGATCAGCGTGCGCAACACGATCAACGCGGTTTGTTGTGGCGTGGAGAGGCTCGTGTTGTTACTCATTGAGAATTGTAACCTCGCATTGCGCGTTGTGCCCGATCACGCGCGGTTGCGCGGCGTCACGTTCCAGCAACACCGCCAGCGTGCCGGGATGCGTCGCGCAGTAATTCTCGGCCAGCGTGCGTCCGCCCACATAAAACGCTGTCGCCAGCGCATCGGCCACGGCGGCGGACGCTGTCACGACCGTCACCCCCGCGACGCCGTGAGCGGGCCAGCCTGTGCGCGGGTCAAGGATGTGGCCGTAGCGCCGACCTTCGTACTCAAAAAACTGTTCTTCACTGCCGCTTGTGGCGAGCGCCGCATCGCGCACGCGCAGCACCGCCATGCGTTGATCCAACTTGCGCGGATCGCGAAGGCCGACCGGCCAGCCTTGCCCGCGTTCGCCGCCGCCCAGCGCGCGCATACTGCTCGAACCCGCGCTGAGCAACGCCGTTCGCACTTCACCACGTAGCTGTTCACTCACACGATCCAGCGCGTAGCCTTTGCCGATGCTGCCCAGATTGATTTCCACGCCCGGTCGCGCATAGCGAACGGTGCGCGCATCAGTATCGAGTAACAACTTTTCGCTGCCCACGTTCAACCGCGCCGCAACGATTTCGTCAACCGTTGGGATGCGTCCTTGGCGCCGCAAAAAACCCCAGCAGCGGCTCAACGGGCCCGCCGTGATGTCGAAGGCCCCGCCGGTCGCGCGCGCCAGTTCCCGACACAAGCTGAGCAATTCAAACAGCGCAGGTTCAACCGGCACAGGTTGCAACGCCGCAGTTTGATTGAGGTGACTGACCTCGCTGTCCGTGCGGAAGACGGTCAATTGCTGTTCGAGGCGCGCGACTTCAGCCAGCGCGGCGCTCGCCACCCGCACAGCGGTTTGGGCACTGTGCGGCAACGTGATTTCAAACCGGCAGGCCATCGCCGCGCGGCTGACGTGCAACCAATACGCTGCGCTTGCGACTGACGGTCGCGGCGCTAATTTCAGAAATTCGCGTCTCTCGTACATACGCTTGGCACATCAGGCGGAAATGGCAAGAATCAACGCGGCGGCAAACACCAGTCATGCGCACCGCGTTGATCCGAAATCCTGCCGCACCTTCACCCAAATTGGCGCACATCAGAAGGACAATTTGAAGCCGTACTGAATCTCGCGCCCGATGTACCCCGGACGCCGGTCGATGACCTTGCCGAAATTCACGTTGGTTTGATCCAGAATCGGATTGTTCCAATTGATCTGATTAAAGGCGTTGTAGGCTTCGGCGCGGATCTCGAACTTGAAGCGTTCGGTCAAGCGGAACGATTTGCTCAAGGTCATATCGGTTTGCGCCGTGCCCGGCCCGACCAAACCATCATAGGTGTATGGATTGGTGCGTGGAATGCGCGCCGGATCGGCATTGGTGCCGGTAGGAATCTGCGCAAACACGGTCGGGTCAAACCAGCGGCCATTGAGGCCAGTGGTGGGGTTGTCAATTTTGGGATTGCCCAACACGATCAGTTGCGCCCCGAATTGCAGCAAGCGGCCTGAATACCAGCGATTGGTCGTCGTCAGTTGCCAACCGCCCAGCGTCATATCAACTACCTTCGGCGCATCCGAAAGCAGCCAGCGGCCTTTGCCAAAGGGCAGTTCCCAGGTCAGCGCGTGGTTGAAACGATGCCGCGCCGAGGCCGAGTTGCGCCACGTCAAATCCCGCGCGAAGACCGCCCGGTCGTCAAAAAATTCCGTGGTCGCTTCGCGTTGGTAGGCGTAATTCACCAGCAAGCTCATGCCTTTAACGAAAGGCCGCTGCGCCTGCAGTTTGTAAGATTGGACGTGATTTTTCCGGCCCGCCGTGTTGGTTTGCGTGAGCGCGCCGTATTGCGGATAAGGCCGCAACAACGAAGCGACCGACACCGTCGCGCCATTGCGCAACGAGCCGTGAAAATAACTCAACGGCAAATTCAGGAAGGGATTTGGCACCTGCGCATTCGTGACCGAGCGCGGTTGCTCATACAGAATGTTCGGGTCGGCCAGATTCAGATCAAGGTCATACGGCAGGTTGGTGCCGTTGTTGAAAAAGAAATCGAAGCTCACGACGGTGCGGCTCCAGACCTCGCGTTGGTAAGACAAGCTGAACCGGTCATTGTTCTGCGGCGTGAGTTCGTATTGATCAAGGCTGACCGCATTGCCCAGATTGGTATAACGGCCCAACGCTTTTTCGGTCGGCAACTGAATCGCATTCGCAATCGCGCCCGTTGGCACCGCCGTGGCCGTGCCCGGAAACGGATTGGAGAGATACGCCCGCGGCACGCCATTGACCGTGCCGAGCACGGTCGTAACGGTTGAATAGCCGGTGTATTGGCTGACGAAATCGCCCAGCGGATCGCGGATGCGCGACGACGGCGTCATATAGCGCGCATAGCCGAAGCGAAACACCGATTTGCTATCGAGCTTGAACGCGCCGCCAATGCGCGGCAACAGGTTCAGGGCCGCGCGCGACCAGGCATTGCGATTGTTCGCGTCGGTGAAAATCCACGCGCCGTTGAAAATCGGCTTGTAACCTTTGGCCGCTTCGAGCGCCAGCACCGACGCTGGAATCACGGGCGGGGTGGTTTGGAATTCAGGAATCGGATTGGTCAAGTCCAGCCGCTGCGACAAACGGTTCTGGCGATCCACCGGCCCCGGTTCATATTCCCAACGCAAGCCCAGATTGAGCGTCAGGCGCTGGGTCAGCTTGAAATCATCCTGAAAGTAAGCGGCATAGCCTTTCGTCACGACTTCCTGCACGGGCACGCGGCGGCCGGTCACATTGGTGTCAATCGCGCCTAACAGGAACGTCGCCCATTCGCTGCCGCTGTTGTTCAAGTCCGGATTCGTATTGGTGGCCGCCGTGAGGTTTTGGCGGATGCCCAAATTGATCGGCTCGAAGCGCGCGCCCTTGCCTTTGTCTATGCGCAACTCGCCGCCGAATTTGAGCTGGTGATTGCCGACGTACCAGTTCAGGCGCGCCGAACCACCCCAGCCTTGCGGACGTTGCCAGAATTCACGCCCCGTGCGCCCCAAAACATTGGCGACGCCGCCGCTGCCGGTCCGTACATCTAATTGGGGATAATAGATCGTGTCGCGCGTGAGCAATGACGCATACCAGGGATTACCCGGCCAGAGGTTTTCCAACCCTTCCTTGCCCAGCAGCGCCGTGGGCACGGCGGCCTCGTCAGTCAGGCGATGGAAGTTCGCGCGCAGGTTCAGCACTTTGGAGGATGAAAGCGTATAGACCGTATCCGCCGCGATGCTGATGCCGTTGCGATTGCTGCCCGTTATCGGAAAGAGTTTGCCGGTCGTGCCATCGGGCGGCGCTTCCAGCAATTGCGTTTTCATGTGGCCATAACGCACGAAGGTTTTCAGTTGATCGTTGATGACCCAGTCAAGGCGGTTCGAGAGATTCCAATAGCTTACGTTTTCGATCTTGGAACCCTGCCAGTTCAGATCATTACCGGGCAGATTGGGCAACGGAATTTCGGCCAGCAACTTGACGGCGGTCGGGTCGAAAAGCTGCACCGGGATTTGGTAATTGGCAAAAGCTGTGCGTACGCCGCCGGTGCCCGTTGCGCTGCCCGGATTATAGATCACGCGCGCGCATGGTTGAGATGGCACTGCACAGTTCAAAAGCGGGTTCGTGTTGCCAGTCCGTAGCGCCAGTCTGGATTGGCTGAAATCGCCCCGGCGCTCCAACGCTGTCGGCAAATTGAGTTTCACCGAAATCGGGCGTTGATCGTCCCAGTATTCATACGAACTGAAAAAGAAGAGCTTCTTCTTGATGATCGGCCCGCCAATCGTGCCGCCATACATCTTGAGGTTGGTGCCGCGGTTGATCGTCTCATCCGCGCCCGCCGTCCGCACCAGCGTCGGGTCGCCAAAGGCGTTAAAGCGTGGATTGCGGTTGTGGACATAGCCGGAACCATGCCATTTGCTCGTGCCCGATTTCATGTTCAGCGTGACGATGCCGCCCGCGCTGTAACCGTACTCGGAATCCACCGCGTTTTTCTGAAACGACACTTCCTGCACGGCTTCAATCGAGGGCGTGTAGGAAGTCTTGAAACTCGAAGTCAGCGGCACGCCGTCGAGTTGAATGTCGTTGGCGCGCGTCGTCCCGCCGCCCGCGTCGAATTCATTCGCGAAGGCGTGGTGATATGGACGGTTCTCGCCCGCCGCGTTCTCGCCGCCGTTGATCGTCGGGTCGAGCGTCGTGATGTTGTAGGCATTGCGCCCGCGAATCGGCAACTGGCTGATGAGTTCGTTGCCAATCGTCGTCGTGTCGCTGGATGAATTGAACTGCACAGCGACGGGCGAATCCTGGACGGTGATGACTTCGCTGACACCGCCGACTTCGAGCACGGCGTCCACGGTCAGGTCGCCGCGATTCTGCACGGTGAAGCCGCGCTGTTCATGTTTTTTGAAGCCGGACACTTCGACGATCACGGTGTAAACGCCCGATTCGACGAAATCGAAAATGTAGCGCCCCTCGGCATTGGTGGTGCGCGTGACTTCGACACCGGTGCCGACGTTGCGCAAGGTGACTTTGGCGTTGGGCAGCGCGGCGCGGCTGGCATCGCTGACGCTGCCCTGCACTTTGGCGCGATAGTCTTGCGCATGGAATTGAGTGGTCAGGCCGGCACAGAGCAGGCCGAGCAGAAGCATACGGGTCAGGAATTTCATACTGCCTCCAATGGTAGGACAGACTTTAGTCTGTCCTACGCATGTGTTTTGTTTCGGTGAATTGAATTTGAATCGGACAGACTAAGGCGTTGTTCAAAAATAACTTGATCATTTGGGGACGCGGTGCGGTACAGGGAGCGG
>JANOWX010000158.1:0-5843 GCA_031418175.1 Acidobacteriota bacterium
CTGTAATAGCCATTCGCTGGAGCAAAAGTGAGAGGGGGGATGATACAAGGCGAAACACATACCTTGCCGCTCGGCGATTTGATTCAATGGATCGCGTTTGCCCGCCGTACGGGTGTGCTGACGATGCAGCAGGGCGCAGACCAGCGCCTGCAGCTTTACTTTGTGCGGGGCGAGATTGCCGCCGCTGCGGTCGCGGATACCTTCCTGGCCAGCGCGGAAAAAATCTTTGGCGTGCTCAGCGCGGCGTTGCAGTGGCAAACCGGCCAATTTACTTTTTGCGGCAGCGCCTTGCCGCCCCAGGCCCTGGCGCTCAATCTGCAAATTGACCCGGCGCGACTGCTGAGCGCCGCCCACGCGCAACAGCCGCCGCCGCCCCAGACAACTGGCAACCAGCCAATTGACAACAAGACGGCTGACAACAAGACGGCTGAATGGGCCGCCACGGAGCGCTATTCGGTGACCTTTGGTTTGGCCGACGCTTTGCGCATGGAGTTGGTTGACCGGTTGTTACGCGCGGATTTCTTTGTGCCGGTCATGCCGCAATTGGCTGTGCGGGTGCTTGAATTGACAGGTCAGCAAGATTATTCGTTGCGTGAGCTGGGCCGGTTGATTTACACCGATCAGGCGGTGGCGGCCCGGCTGTTGCGCAGCGCCAATTCGTTCAGTTTTGGCGGCGCGGGGCAGATCAACTCTTTGACGCAGGCCCTACAGCGCATCGGTGAGACGGCGGTTGTCAATCTGGTGCTCGCGGCGTCGCTGCAACGGCAACGGCTGGGACGTGACATTTTTGCCGCCGAACAGCGCCAACTGAGCATTCATTCCGCCACGGCGGCCTTTGTTGCGCAAACGCTGGCCGGTTGCGTAGGGCTCAATAGCGGCCACGGCTTCCTGTGCGGGCTGTTGATGGATTTCGGCAAGACGATCATCTATTCGCTCATCCAGCAGGTGCGACGCGCGCAACCCAATCCGGGCCCCTTGCCGCGCCCAATCATTGACAGCCTGGTGCGCGATTATCACCCGCGTGTCGGGCGCGTCGTGGGCGAACAGTGGCGCTTGCCTGCCGCCGTCGTCGAAACGATGGCCCATCATCATTGTTTTTTAGAGGCCAGCGCCGAAAGACCCTATGTCGCACTGGCCGCGCTGGCCGACAGCCTGACCACCTATGCGCTGAAACAGCCGCCTGAGTTGCTTGAACAAGTCCTGGCCAACCTCACGCCGCCCCGCCTGTTGACGCATCCGGCGGCCCAGTTTCTCAAGCTCGATGAAAACGGCGCCGCCAGCGTGGTGCGCGATTTACCGCACAGCTTGCGGCGTGCTGATGAGTTCGTCAGGGATTGAATTAGACATTACCAGTTTTAAGCAACAAGCCAACCACGGGGCACACGGGGCACACGGGGCACACGGGGCACACGGGACACACGGGGAACTCAAGCAAAATGCCTGCGGAGGAAGAGCTTCGAGCTGCCAACCCAATTTGTGTTTTCCCCTCTGCCACTTTTCCCCCGTGCCCCCCTTGGTTGCTCCCTATTTCCGATAATCAGTAGATCACGAAATAAACGAAGAGGTTCATTTCCCATTTGTCATTTGCGATTTGAGATTTGCGATTTGCGATTTGCGATTGCCTGAGGCCGGCTCACTCGATGCCCCGATGAACATTGATCAATAGCTGGGCAATGACAAATGGAAAATGCTCTTCCTGCTTGATTTCGTGATCTACTGATAATGTCTATCGTCTGCTTTACCCCACTAAAGTCCGCCCTCCTCATTGACGATAAGCAGGGGGAAGCTGTAGGTGGCGGCTTTTCTCTGCTGCTCATTCTCGCAACGGCAAAGTGTCTGGCTGGCTAAGCGCTGCTTAGCCGCGTTACCCAAACAAGCAAACGATATGTTTATTATCATCGGTCTCGTGGTGGTCATCGGGTGTGTCATCGGCGGCTATCTGATGGTGGACGGGCCGCTGGGCGTGCTCGTGCAGCCGTCCGAATTCGTCGTCATCGGCGGCGCGGCAATTGGCGCGGTGATCACGGCCAACCCGGTCAAACTGCTACTGCTGCTCGGGACGAAAATACCGGCGGCGCTCAAAGGCTCGCCTTACAACAAAGACTCGTTCCTCGAAGCTTTAAGAATGCAGTACGACGTGTTTGTGAATGCCAAGAAAGGCGGCCTGCTCTCGCTGGAAGGCGACGTGAACGACCCGCATAAATCCGCCATCTTCTCAAAATATCCGGTCTTTATGGCCAACCATCATGCGGTGGATTTTTTCTGCGATGCCATGAAAATGCTGGTCAACGGCGCCGCCCAGCCCGAAGAACTCGAACTGTTGATGGAATCCGAAATGGAAACGCATCACGAAGAGGGCGCCATCGCGCCCGCCATTTTGACGCGCCTGGCCGATGCTTTGCCGGGGCTGGGCATCGTCGCCGCCGTGCTCGGGATTGTCGTGACGATGCAACACCTGGACGGCCCGCCCGAAGAGTTGGGCCATCACGTCGGCGCCGCCCTGGTCGGCACCTTCCTGGGTATCTTGCTCTCGTATGGCGTAGTCGGGCCGATTGCCACCAACCTGGAAAACCTGGCGCAAGAAGAGGCGAAATACTACGCCTGTTTGAAAGCCGGCTTGCTGGCCTTTGCCAATGGCGCCGCGCCGCTGACTTCGGCTGAATTTGCGCGCAAAACGATTTTCAGCTTCGACCGTCCGAGCAACGCCGATATGGAAGCCAAACTGAAGGAGATCAAACCGCGATGAAGGCCGGACAACAAGCTGCTCAGGCTGCCCAAGCTGCGAAGATGCCGGAGAAAAAACCGCGCCGCCGCGTCAAAAAAGTCCGCGGCCACGGCGGCCATCACGGCGGCGCCTGGAAGGTGGCCTATGCCGATTTCGTCACGGCGATGATGGCGCTCTTTCTGGTGTTGTGGCTGGTCTCGCAAGCCGACACCAAACTCAAGGAATCCATCGCCAGTTATTTCAAATCGCCCGGCGTCTTCAGTTCAATGAAAGGCGGCATCCTCAGCCGCTCAAGCACCATGAGCAAAGAGCCGACCTTGCAAGATAATGAAGAAGCGCTGGCGAACGCCGCCGTCCTGATGCGCCAGAAATTTCAGACCAGCCGCGAATTCGATGCCGTCAAGGATCAAGTCAAAATCGAAGTGACCGACGAGGGCTTGCGCATTCAAATCCTGGATAAAGCCGAACAAGTCTCGTTTGCCAGCGGCAGCGCCGAATTGACCGAGGGCGCGCAAGCCATCCTGGATGAAATCGCGCGCGGCATTTGCAACTTGCCCAACCCCATCTTTCTGGGCGGCCACACCGACCGCCACGTATTCCCGCACGGCTCGACCTATACCAACTGGGAACTGTCCGCCGACCGCGCCAACGCGGCGCGCCGTTATTTGGAGCGCAGTTGCGTCAAACCCGAACAGGTTCGCCGCGTCGTCGGTTACGCCGACACCGAATTGCTCATCCCCAGCGATCCGTTTGCGCCTGGCAACCGGCGCATCAGCATCACTGTGTCGCGCCTGCGTCCCAAAGCCGCCGCCAAACTTTTCGGCGGCAAAGCTCGAGCGGAAAAACCCGAAAAGCAACTCGCCGCTGAACCCGAAACGCCCGCGCCTGAAAAGAAGCCCGAACCAGTCGCGCCGGAAGGCGAAGCAGCGCCGGCCAAGCCTGCCGCCAAACGGCTGAACGAAACCAAACTTCAGCACGAAGGCGCCGTGCCCGTGGGCAAGCCCGACCAGCCGCCGCCAGGCGTCAAACGCACCAAGGTGCGCTAACTCGGAATACCTCACGTAGTAGGAAATTTATTTACTACGTCAGGTAACGAATAAATTCGTTACTACGAGGGAGGCATTCGCTCCGTCAAGTATCGAATAAATTCGTTACTACGAGGGAGGGCCAGCGGCGCGTTGTTAGTTCAATTCACCCGCAGGTCGGCGGCGCAAGGCGTAATTGCCCACATACAACACATCCATGCGGGTTTTCAGAAAGCAGTCAATGGCGTGTTGCGGAGTGCAAACGATGGGTTCGTTTTCATTGAACGAGGTGTTGAGAATGATGGGCACGCCGGTCAGGGCGTGGAAGTCTGAGATCAATTGGTGATAGCGGGAATTGAGGGTAGGTGTGACGGTTTGCAGGCGGCCCGAACCGTCAACGTGCGTCACGGCGGGAATGATGGCGCGTTTTTCAGGTTTGATTTGATAGACCATTAGCATGGTCGGGGCGGGGTGGGTTTGTTCAAAGTACTCGCCCGTGTGTTCGGCCAGGATCGAAGGCGCAAAGGGGCGAAAGGGTTCGCGTTTTTTGATGCGCTGGTTGAGGATGTCTTTCATATCGGCGCGGCGCGGATCAACCACGATCGAACGATTGCCCAGGGCGCGCGGCCCAAATTCCATGCGGCCCTGAAACCAGCCCACCACCAAACCATCGGCAATGTCTTGCGCCGCGCGTTGCGTGACCGCGCGGTCGGTATAGCTCTCGTATTCCAACCCGTACTGGTCGAGCACGGCGCGGATTTCGTCGTTGCTGTATTCAGGCCCGGTGTAAGCGCCTTCCATAAATTCGCCGCGCGGCTGGTTGAGCGTCTGATTCCAGATGTAGTAACACACGCCCAGCGAAGTGCCGTTGTCACCCGCCGCCGGTTGCACATAAACATTTTTGAACGGCGTGTTGAGCATGATTTTGCCGTTCAGCACCGAGTTGAGCGCGACGCCCCCGGCCAAGCCCAAGTCAGTCAAACCAGTCGTCGCGTGCAGATGATTCAAAATGTGAAAGCCGATCTCTTCCAAGCGCAATTGCAAAGAAGCGGCGATGTCGTGTTCGCGTTCGGTCAGCGGTTCGCCGGGTTGACGCGCGGGGCCAAAGGTTTTGACATAAGCATCCGAGAAGATCGTCCCGATCACCGGCGAGCCCTCGTCCCAAGACATCTCGACGCCATCGGTGTGATGGCGGAAATAATCGAGATTGAGCGTGAACTTGCCGCCCGCTTCGGTGCGGATGATGTCGCGGAATTGCTCGATAAAACGTGGCTTGCCATAAGGCGCGAGGCCCATCACCTTGCCTTCGTCACCGTACCAGGGGAAGCCGATGAACTGCGTGGTCGCCGTATACAAGATGCCGGTTGAATGCGGAAACTCGACCTGGCCGTGGACTTCAAACTTGGTGCCCTCACCCGCACCCCACATGGTCGAAACGAAATCGCCAAAGCCGTCAATCGAGAGCAAAGCCGCGCGTTCAAACGGCGAGACAAAAAAGCAACTGGCGAGGTGCGCGCGATGATGTTCGACGTGATGCAATTCGGCACGAATCTGATTTTTGTCTACGCCCAACTGTTGCGCGAGATCGTCTTTGAAATTGCGCACCTTGCCGACGCTGGCCAGGCGTTCGCCCAGGCGTTTTAAGCCGCTCTGCCCGCCACCGCTTTCCCCGCTCTCAGCCTCGCCTCCCCACAAGCTGCTGATCGCCTTTTTGGCCGAGAACAGAATCTTGTTGCTGAGATTGGCCGACGGATTGCGCGAGATGCCGATGTGGTCAACCTCACTGATGCCGATGCCCGCCGCCGCCAGGCAATACTTGATCGCCAGCGCCGGAAAACCCGCGCAATGTTTGAACCGATTGAAGCGTTCCTCTTCGGCAGCCGCAATGAGTTTGCCGTCTTTGATAATCGTCGCCGAGGCGTCGCCGTGATAGGCGTTGATTCCGAGAATGTACATATTTCTTTTCATTCGCTAAATCGAAACAAGCAAGATTGGTACACTCAAGCTACCTGAGCGCGGCACGTGCAAGTGTTTAGAGTTCAAGCTTTAGCTTGTCCGGGCGCGCCGCAGGCGCAGCCCGCGCGCCTACGGCG
>JANOWX010000159.1:0-4113 GCA_031418175.1 Acidobacteriota bacterium
GTCCCACAGTTCCTGCAGCACCGAGGTCAGTTCCGGACTGGCCTCCGCCATCCATTGAAACTCATGCGTAAACGTGAAGCCGTAAGCCGAATGCGGCCCGCCGTGGATTTCGAGAATGAACGGGTGCTTTTTAGTCGCGTCGAAGTTGGGCGGCTTCTGAATCCAGCCTTGAATACGTTTGCCGTCAAAGCTGGTGTACCAAAACTCTTCAGGCTGCGTGAGGTTGAGTTGGGAGAACAGGTCTTTGTTGATGTCGGTCAATTGCGTCAGCTTGCCCGTCGCGGCGTCCAGCAAAAACACATCGTGAATGTTCACCGAAGTCGAAATCAGTACGGCAAGTTTCGATGCATCGGGCGTCGCGCTGAAACCCTGAATCGAATGATCGCCCGTCGTCAGCGGCGTAACTTTGCCCGTCGCCACGTCAATGCGTTTGAGATTGGCGCGGCCTTGTTCGGCTACGTTGACGATGAGCGTTTTGTCGTCGCTGCTCCACAACACGCCGCCTCCACCGCCGCCGCGCGGAGCCGATTGATCTCCGCCAATGCCTCCGCCAATGTCAAAATCGAATCCTTCAGTCAAATTTTTTGTCGTAGCCCAATCACTGACAAAGAGGTCAGGCTGCTTGTAAGAAAGCACCGGCACAGTCGAAAGCGAACCGCCGAAGGCGAGGCGCTTGCCGTCGTGGCTGAATTCAAAACCGCGCATGCTGCCGTCAAAGCTCAAGGCTTTCTTTTCGTCGCCACCATTCAGATCAATCGAATAAACGTCGGAATGCGGCTGTTCGTAATAAGCCTCTGCCACGCGGCGCGCAGCGAAATACAACCGCGTGCCGTCAGGCGACCATTGCACAGCGCCTTCGTCCCAGTTGCCTTTCGTCAGTTGTTTGGCTTTGCTTCCACCGGCCACGGCAATCGTCCAGATGTGCGAATGCGTTTTGGGATTCAAATAGCCGGGGCCATTCGAGCGATATACGGCTTTGTTGATGACGCGTACGTCACTGACGCGCTCAGGCTTCTCGCCGCTTTCCGTCACAGGCTTGTCTTCTTCCGAGCTGGTAAACGCAATCGTCTTGCCATCGGGCGACCACTCGAATGCGCCCGCGCCTTTGGTCATTTCGGTTAATGGTTGGGCTTCGCCGCCATCGAGCGACATCAGGTAAATTTGTGGAGGTTGCGGTTTGCCTTCTTTCTCAGCCGCACGAATGAATGCGAGTTGTTTGCCATCCGGCGACCAGCGCGGTGAAGCGTCACGCGGCCCTGCCGTCAATTGCCGCGCAGAGCTTCCAGAAGCTTGGGCGTTCGTCGGCACAATCCACAACGCGGTGTCATAGCGATCCGCTTTCTGATTGACCCACACTTTCGTGAAAACCACTCGCGCGCCATCGGGCGAGATTTGCGGATCGGCGATCCAGTTGAACTTGAACAAGTCAGCCTCGGTGATGCCGCGTTTGGTCTGGCTGAAACCAGAGGCAACCAGACACAAACTCAAAGCGAGCATCATCAACTGACGCGCGCGAACAGGGCGTAAACCAGCGTTCATAACAAGCTCCTTGTCAGAGGGAAAAACGTTGACGGCTTTAGCGAACCACCGTCAGTAATTGAATTTTGCGGTGAGCGATTTCTACCGCATTGCCTTGGACAAGGCAATGGCTCAGCGCGAAATTGCCAATCGTTCTTGGGCTTGCGCCACTTCCGGCACATCTGCGTCGGCGTCGTTCCAAACTTGCAGAAAGCGTTCATACGCCGCTCGCGCACGTTCGCGTTCGGCTTTGCGTTCGTAAACCTGACCGAGCCGGTAATGCGCGAGCGGATAATTCGGATTGATTTTCAGAATGCGTTCGTATTCAGCCATCGCTTCGTCATGCCGTCCCAATTCCAACAAAGCATTCGCCAGACAATCTTCAAACGAATCAATGTTCCATTCGACGGCGCGGTGCTTGAGCGCTGCGCGAAAGCGGTTGAGCGCTTCGTCTGTGCGGCCTTCTCGCAAAGCCGTTACGCCGTGCAGATACTCCCAAATCCGCAGACTGCCGCGTTCATTGAGCAAGTCGTAATTGGCCGTGGTAAAGAAACTCTCACCCAGTTTCGTAACGGCTACCGCCTCGCGTCGCTCCAGTGCCAGCACCAGCGTGTTCCAGCCCAGCGCCGGGTTGTAGCGCATTTGTTCTCGCGCTGCCGCCGCCGCTTGCGCCGTATCGTTTCGTTTTGCATACACCCAAGCCAGACAGTTCCAGCCGCGTGCGCGCACGTCGTCATCCCGCGCGATTTGAATGTAGCGGCGATATTGCTCAATCGCCGCGCGATACCGTCCCTGCTGAAACCGCAGATTGCCCAGATGAATAATCGCTACGCCGGATTCGGGATTGAGCGCGAGCGCGCGGTTGTATGCGGCTTTGGCTTCGGCGTATTGCCCGCGCCATTGATGCAGTAAACCCAGACTGTCCCACGCGCTCGGATTGTTCGGCGCGAGTTGCAACAGGAGCTGATAAGCCGCCTGTGATTCTTCATAGCGGCCCAGCCGCAGATAAACCGCGCCGAGATGGCTGTGCAAGTCTTGCGCTTCGGGATCGGTCAGCAAGCCTTGCCGGATGACGGCGAGCGCCTCTTCAAAACGGTTTTGTGTTTGCAGCGCGTAATTCAGCCGCAGGTAGGCTTCGGTTTCGAGTGGATAACGTGCAGTCAGTTCACTATAGACTTCAATCGCGCGCGCCGGATTGCGCGCCGCCGTCGCCTGCCAGGCGGTGATGAACCAACGGTCTTTCTCGCTTAACCGATCTGCCAGCGCCAGCGCCTTTGCCAGATGCGGCGTGGCTCTTTCTCCCTGTCCCATTCGCACGGCGTAAACGTAGCCGATGCGCGCGTGCGCCATCGCAAAGTTCGCATCGAGGGCGAGGGCTTTCTCCAGCAACGCAATGGCTTCGTGCAGTTGGAACATCCGCGATTGTTCGAGCGCCAGCGAGTAATAACGATAGGCATCCAGATTGTTCGTCATCGTGGCGGCAAGGCTGCGTTGCGCGTCTGCTTCAGGCAGAGCCGCGCCCAGATGCTGCGCCAGCTTGAGCGAGAGCAAATCAATTTGCGTGAGGATTTGCGCAGGCGTATCAGCCACCAGCGATTCCGCCGCTTGCAATTGGCCGGTGCGCGCATCGTGCAGCGTCACGTCAATGCGTACCTTGTCGCCCAGCCGCGCGAAGCCACCCAGAATCATCGTCTCGGCTTGCGCGCGTTGCGCGATGGCTAATCCGTCTTCGAGTTTGAGGGCGGCGGCATTGGCTTGTCCGGTATGACTGAGTAAGGCGGCGAGTTGCTGGCGACTGAGCAAGGTCAAGCGCTGCGAACGTGAAAGGCTCGCAATCAACATGTCGGCCAAGCCTTCGCGCAGCCAATCCAACTCGCGGTCAGCAGCGCGATTTTCAAAGTACATCACGGCGACGGGCTGCTTGCCGGGTACGTGCGGCAGCGTCACGGCGGCTGCGGGCAAGACAGACGGGCGTCGCCAGAAATACCAGCCGGCTGCGAGTGCGACGAACAAACCCAATGCGACTACCCCGATAAGGTACGGCGAGCGGTAACGAGCTGGTGACTCCTGATGCGCGCGACTGTGAATCATCAGGTCGCTTACGCTCCCCGTTCCGCCCGCTTCACGCGCAAGTTCGATTTGCACGGTCGTGATTTCTTCAATCTCGACCAACGGAGCGGCGCGCAGTTCGCTGACCGGGCCGATGAATTGATAACCGGCTTTGGGAACGGTGCGGATGAAGCGCGGATGGCGCGCATCATCGCCGAGCGTCCGGCGCAATTCGCCGATGGTTTGCACCAGCGCATCGTCGGTGACGGCGGTGTCGGCCCAAAGACGTTCGAGCAATTCGTCTTTCGTCACCAGCCGTGCGCGGTGTTCGAGCAGGTAAAGCAGCACCTGAAAACTTTTTTGCCGCAGCGTCCATTCTGCACCCGCGCGCCGCACGCCATTGCGCGCCGGGTCAATCTCGATCTCGCCCACCTGATAAATGAGTTTGTCGAACGCCTGCATAACAGTCTTTTTAGATCGGTTTTCACTTCAGTGTACGGGAGGGAAAGCATCCCGGCGCGAGGTAGCGCAGGTTGGTAACCTGCG
>JANOWX010000160.1:0-5893 GCA_031418175.1 Acidobacteriota bacterium
TTGTTCACCCTCTAGGAAACCTCATGTCGAGGCAGCATTCTGATTCTCAAACACCGCTCAGGCGCGGTGCGGCGGCGGTTACAACAACAGAATTAGGGAGGTGAGTGATGGGGCTGCCGATTGCCACTGCGCTTGATGAAATGGAAGACGCATGGCGGCAGACGAACTAATGATGCAGATAAAGGCTGCCGGGTTGATTTCAGCATGCATTGTGCTGGAGATTTCTTTTTGTTGTCTGGTTGTTTGCCTCGCCCTACAGGCCGCTTGGAGATGAGGTTCAGGCGGGAAGTCAGGGGCCGCAGCACTCAATAACGCCCGTCTGCTGCGGCGCGGATTATACACGTAGCGGAAGGCATGTAAACAGCCAGGCCTTTCGCAACAGCGCCTGCCGTTCAGGCTTCAACCCAGGGTCTATTCATGCTCAAGCTAAGCCAACAGGCTTTAACGCCTAGCCGCCAAGTTCGCCAAGTTCGCCAAGCAAAGCCAAGCGGAATCGCTGGCCCCCCTTACTCTGCTTGGCGCTCTTGGCATCTTGGCGTTTCAATTTCTGAGTTTGAATAGGCCCTGAGTTTCAACCAGAGCACTGTTGCGCTTGCACTGCGCCCTAGCGCGAGACGACATTGCCGCGCGAAAGCTTGGCGCTGGCCCCGTTGGGATTCGTCACCACGCAGTCGCGGCTGCCGAATGGAGTGTTTTGCGTGGTCTTGACGTTCACGTGAATCAAATCCTCTTCGATGCTGAGGATCGTGACTTGCACTTGCGAGCCGCCCTGACAGAACGAACTGCAATCGAAACGCACCTTGGTGGCTTTGCTCGGATCAGGGTCGTTGAAAAAGCCCGTGCCCGTAATCGTCAAGACAGCCTGATTGAACAGCGGAATTTTAGAGGGCGAGGCGCTGCTGATCGTCAGCGGGCGCGGCAAGACTTCGATTTGTGCGGGGTCGGTCGTGCTCGTTGCGCCCTTAGTATCTGTCACCGTCAAGGTGATCGAATGAATGCCGACGGCCAGCGTCGCGTCTACAATTGCCCCTTCGGCAAGCTTGACGCCGCGATCCTTCCATTCATAAGTCAGCACATCCAAATCGGGGTCGCTGGAGGGCGAGCCGTCCAGGTGCACGATTGCGCCCGCTTTGAGCGTGGCTTGTGCGGTCGGCGCGAGCGGCGCCATCCTGGCGGTAGGCGGTTTGTTGGTGGGGCCGCCGCCGCCAGGGCCGCCCACGCCTGTGCCAGGGTCGGGCGGGCCGGTGGGGCCCAGGCCTGTGCCTGCCTCATCGGTTTCGGTATCGCTCAGTTGCACGCGGAAAGGCAGCGTCGTGAATGTGCCGCCTTTGCCATCGGTGGCGAGCACGCGCACGCTGGCGGCGACTTGCGCGCCTTGAAACGGTTCGATGATGAGCTTGGCCGTGCGGCTGACAGGGTCTGGCGCATCAATGCGCACATAAGCAGGCGCTCCCACCAATCGAAAACTAACGGAATCGTTGTTGGCATCCTGCGCTTGCAAGGTGATCGTTTTGGGTTTGCCGATGATGACGTACTGGTCATTCAGGTTTGGCATGTTCGGCAAGAAGTTGCCAGGCACGCCGCCCTGTGTGGGCAAGGTGCCCGTGCCCTTGATGATGTTGACCTCCAGCGTTGCGGTTGAGGCGTTCCCCGCATTGTCGCGCGCCGTGAAGGTCACGATAGTCCTGCCAATAGGGAAGAGGCTGCCCGGCGCTTTCGAGGCGGTCACAGATACGTTGCCATCCACATAATCGTAGGCCACCGGCAAGGGGTAGACGAGCCCGAAACCAGCGGGTGAAGAAACCGTCTTGGTCAGCTTTGAAGGAATGCCGCTGATGAAGGGCGGCGTCGTGTCTTGGACTTGGAAGAAATAGAGATTCGGCTCGCTCGGCGTGTTGTTGCCGTCCAGCACGTTCAATTTGAGAATGTGCGTGCCGAGGCCGAAGCGGTAATCCGAAATCTTCGCAATCGAAATCTGCTTCTCGACATCGAACCATTTGAAGCTGAGCGGATCATCCGGGCCGTCAGGATCGCTGGACACGCGGCCATCCAGACGAACGTTCACCCCGGTCGGCAAACGCGCTTCGATAAACGTCTCAATCGGTTCGAATTCGGCAAGCGGCGGACGGTTATTCGGATTGTTGCCCGGCGTGCGCAGCAGATATGTGTCGGCCAGCGTCAGGAGGTGCAGATTCGCCCCACCATTCAAGCCGCCCGTCCAGGACGCGCCACTCACCGCCAAACGTGTTACCGCCAGATTGTTGAACCACGGAAAAACCGGCGAAGAAGAATTGAGTTTGAACCAGCCGCGATGGCCTTTTTGAATCGTGCTGGTCAGCAGCGGCGCTTGCGCATTGGCGCGTATCTGCCCCAGCCGCACTTCCAACTGACCCAGCGTCGCGCCGAACGAAGCGAGCAAGTCGTCATACAGCGTCACGCCCAGCGAACCGCGCGTATTCGGCGTTTCCATCAGACTGATGGGCGGACGCGCAAAGCCGAACATCGTGGCGTTCTCGGTCTGATTCGCCACGCCATTCAAGGCCAGCGTCGCGGGCAGCCGGTCATAGTTGGCATCGTCAAAGATCAAATCGGTCGTAGTGCCATCGCTGTTGCGCGCCGCCGCGCCCGCCGAATTTTTGGCCACGGCCAGCGCGTTGTAGCCGGTCGTCAGCCCCGCCGTTTGTTCGTTGACCTGCGCGCTGCCAATCAGGTTGTTGAATTGCGTAGGCTGCGCGCGCCCATCAATCGCCACCGCCAAGACCCAGCCTTTCTGATTGGCCGCGAATTCATTGGCGTCAAACGTGGTCGTCTGGTTCGGATTCAGGACGACGATGTTCTCGTTCATCAAGACCGGCTCGACCAGCCCGGTGAAAAACAGTCGCACACGCGCGCGCAAGGTCGGATGTGTGTTGGTGATGCTCAGCCGCGTCGTGCCATAAATGCCGCTGGTAAACCGCGCGAAAAGCAAAATGCTGCCAGCCTTCATCTCGCTCGCGCCTTGCGCATTGGGGGCAGCTTCGGGTTGATTGCTCGTGACCGGATCGTTCGGCGCGCCGGGTGGCGGGACGAGCGGCACGGTCATACGAAACGAATCCACCCAACTCAGCGCCTGCATCTGGCGCGCATTGCGCAACGCCCCGCTGACGCTTTCGGTCAAACTCAACCCCAACACCGGCACCGGCTGATTGCCCGCGTTATTCGCCGCAAAGGTCGCATACCCTTGCCGCACCGGCGTGACCACCGTGTTAAACGGCGTCTCCGTCCACAAACTCGTGATCGCCGAACTCAAGCCGCAAGCACTGTCCAGCACTTGCGGAAACGGCCTGCCGCTTTGGTCGAGCAGCACGGCATTGAATTTCAGGCCTTGCGAAGCAGTCGTCGCCAGATTGCTGAGCGGGCTGTAAACCATCACATCCGTCTTGAGCGGCGCGTCGCCGCCCGTGCCCTGCGGATTCTGGTTTTGCAGGTTGTCCACCGCGATCTGTTTGGGCAAGCGGTCGTATTCGGTGTTGTTGAAAAGCACTTCAGCCACACCCTCGCTGACCGTGCGCGCGCCGCCATTCGTGCGTTTAGCCACGCCGACGGCGTTGTAATTCGATTCAAACCCGCGCGCATCCTTGTAACTCGCGCTGCCGATCAGCCAGTTGAATTGAATCGGCAAACCCGTCGCACTGACCGCCATTGCCATCAGGTAACCGGTTTGATTCGGATTCTCGCTGCTCGCCAGCAACGTGCGCGTCTGATTCCCGGCCAGCGTGATGAACGTCGTATCAAGCGCGCACCCATGCACCCACGACAAACGCAGCGCCACACCCGCCGTCGGATGCGCATTGGTCAGCGTGATCAGCGTGTTGACGTTGTTCGCCGCTTGCGTGCTGCTGGTGTATTTGTGGAAGAAGAGGATGCTGCCCGCCTTGGAACTGCTGGCCGCGCTGCGTTGCGCATTCGACCCGACGTTCGGCACGCCCGGCCCGACTTGCGGATTGTCGCTCTGTGCGAAGGCGCTGCGTAAGTGAATCAGGCCAGCGCTGAGCGCAACCAACACGAGCAGTGCTGTGAGCGTGAGGCGAAACTGTTGACGTGCGTGTGTGTAATTCAAAGTACGAAGGATTGCTTGCATTGTCGAAATCTCCCCGTTGGCAACCACCGCGCACTTGCTGTCACGCGGGTTTCCCACGATCGGGCTACCAAATATCAGGGGCCTGAAATGTGCCTGCAAAAAAAGTATGAAGCTGCCACGCCCAAACGAGCGTGCGGTTTCGGGATGCCTGCGTTAATGACGGGGTGAGGCGCAGGCGGCGTTGTCAGCGAATTCAGCGGGGCGGTTCGTCACGAAAGTTGCGCGGTTGCTGATGCGGCGCGCTGGCTTTCAGGTTGTACGAACATGGCCTGCGAAAAACGCCGACAGGAAAAAGTTCAACGCAATGTGATTCACAATTGCTCAACTGCGGGGCATTGCAGTCGTTGCATTCTCGGTTTTGGGGTCGGGCGATGATTGTTTATGGGCATTTGAGGTCGTGAGGGGCACGTTCAAACGAGCCGCAGAGTAGCATAGCGCCAACAACAGCCGCAAGCCGATTTCCCTGTGCGGCGGGCTTCTGACAATCGCTGGCGCAAGGAATGCTATGCCTGAGCAGAGGCTGAATAAAACCAGCCTCGCGCATTCGCGCTCCTCGCTGCCTCGTTCAATCATGCACAGCGATCTTCCATACGCGATTGCTTAACTCTTCGGTCGTAATTTCAACCGGCAAAAACTTGCGGATGATTTCGATGTTGGTGGTCGTGTGCCGCGACGGCGCCACCGTCGTGAACGCGCCGCCCCCGGCCAGCGCCAACGGAATCAGCAATTGATCGGCCAGGTATTCGCCCACCGCCGCGTCCGAAGCCAGGTAACGCCGCGCCTCTTGAATCGCCTTGATCGCCACCGCCTCGGCCGCCACGCCGCGTTCGCCAAAGCCGGTGAAGACCTCGGCGACGTGGGCGCTCTCGATTTCGACCGAGACCAGATTGCCCGGCCCGTTGGAGTTTTTGATCTCTTCGAGGCGCAACCATTCCGCCGGCCAGTTCAGCTTTTGCCCGATGACTTTCAACTCGCGTTCGGCAATCGCGCGCGGCAGGTTGGCGACCAACGCACGCGCGCGCCGCCCTACAATTTCGCCGCGTTCCAGCAATTCAAATGGTTCGAGCTTGGCGGCGGGTGTGACGCGAATGTCCAGCTTGCCGCCGCCCGCCGGATAAAAGCCGTAGCGCGCCAGCGTAGCTTCTACGCGCACGCCCCACCGATTGAGCAGCGGCAGAAAGGCTTTGACCAGAAAATTAAACGGCGGCGCATACGGATTGTGCGTCCCGCCTTCCAGCGTCAAGCGGCTCTCGCCCGGCGCGCGCAACAACGCGGGCAAAACCGTTTGCAACACCAGCGTCGTGCTGCCCGCCGTGCCGACGGCAAAGGCGTATTCGCCCGGCGTGATGTCGCCCGGTGTGAAAACCAATTGCGTCGAACCAATCGCCGCGCCTTCGGCTGCGGCCTGGCCGATCTGTTGGGCGGCCTTGACGGCGGTCAGGTGCTGGCGCAACAGGCCCGGCTGTTTGCGCCCGGCGCGAATTTTTTCGATGCGGAACGGCTGGCCCGTGACCAGCGACAAGGCCAGCGCGGTGCGCAGAATTTGGCCGCCGCCTTCGCCGAATGAACCGTCAATCGTGATCATAGAATTCTGTTGCGGCGCAGCCCGCGCCTGCGGTTGGCAATCATCAAAGTCAGAATGGGTGTTGAGCTAAATCAGAACAACCAAGTTTGGAACACTGGTAGAAAATGCAGCACTGACGACCAGGCGTTTAGAGTTCAAGCTTTAGCTTGTCCGGGCGCGCCGTAGGCGCAGCCCGCGCGCCTACGGCG
>JANOWX010000161.1:0-3805 GCA_031418175.1 Acidobacteriota bacterium
ATCACCCTTTTCATTTCTTGTCATCCTAAAAAACGTATCAAACAGGGTTGCGACGCCGTAATTTGCCCGTCTTTGCAAACCGCCGCCACTGCTCGATTTCAAAAATGGCGCGCACCTTGCGCATGGTGCGCGCGGCAGTCACTAACTCCGCGTCGGAAGCACTCGACGGCATCTTCAAATGCAGCCGCTCTTCGCGGCGATTCATCGCGGCCACGGCCTGTTGGCCCTGGCTGGTCAATTGCACGAAGGGCGAGCGTTTGTGCGCCGGGTTCTCAGTGAACTCAAGATAGCCCTCATCAACCAGTTCGTTGATCAACGCCTGCACGTGCTGACGCGAAACGGCGCGGGCGCGGCTGATTTGCGGCACGGTCTGCGCGCCTGTTGCATCGAGCATGCGCAAGAGCGCGCGCAGTCCGCCCGACATTTCGCCCTGGTGGTGCACCTGTTCGGCGACCAGTTTCAGCCGGTTGAACAGCAGGCCGTTCTCGTTGATCAGAATGTTAAAGGGCGTATCCGCGCTCGCGGCGGGCGTTGCCATTTTTTGACGTGTACGTTTGGCGGTTGTCATCTGGCTCGACTGACGCGAGTCTTTGTTCTTGGGTTTCGTCGTTGGCATACGAACGATACTGTTTTCGAGTTCTGCAAATTTGGTGACGGCAGGCAGCTTGTCATAACGACAAGTTGGTTGTCAATTTGACGGGCTGCTTGTCAAATGTTTCGGCTCAGGGTCAGCCTGCAAATAAGGCAGCCAAGAGTTGGCAACGCCATTTCCACGACATTCCCGAAAAGTGAATCGGATGGCTTAGACCTGTTCCGGATCAACCCCTAATTCGCGCAACTTGGCTGCCAGACGGGCCGCGCGCTCGGCTTCGCGGGTCGCGCGCTCAGCTTCGCGGGTCGCGCGCTCAGCTTCGCGGGTCGCGCGCTCAGCTTCGCGGGTCGCGCGCTCGGCTTCGCGGGTCGCGCGCTCGGCTTCCTGCCGGGCGTATTGCGCTTGCTGTTGAATGCCTTCTGCTCCGGTGGAAATGAGTTGGCCGCTGGCGTCGCACCAACGCAACCAATCTTCTTCCCAGGCTTCATAAGCGCCGTGCCAGATGGTGAGTTGCAAGCCGAGGCCGGGCAATTGAAAGTCGGGGCGCAGGCGATAGCGTTTGCCGAAGCCGCGTTCGTAAACGCGCAACGGCTCTGCGCTCAATTCACGAAAAGGATCGAAGACCACATAGTAGGTGATGTCCATTTGCGCATAACGGCGCAGCTTGCTGGTCAACTCGCCGCCGGCCTGATTGGAAACCACTTCGACCGCCACATCGGGCGGCTTGCCGAATTCCCAGCAAAAGTAAGCGCGATGTTCGCTGGCAATCCACTGCGGATTTACTTGCACATCCAGGCTGAGAAACATATCAGGCACGAGCGGCGAATCGTGCACCGCGAAGAAGATGCCGACGTTGGCATCGGCCAGAAAGGGGCGCGGTTGGGGTGTTTCATTACTTTCAGCGTCCTCGGCAGGCTGCGGCGCCCAGGAATTATAGAGCGGTTCAACGAGCAGGCGTTGCTGCTTGGCAGAGTATAGATTGTCCACTGGGGTATCGTCCTCCGTGACCAGATTGCTGACGAGTTCGGCAAAGTCGTAGGCTTTTTTCGTCTGTGTCGGCGACATATAGTGCTCCTTGTTGGTCGAGTCAGGCGAATGGTAGTGGATTGCGCTGGCAAAGGCAATTTTGAGATGGGGGCTGGCAATGGCGCAAAACAAAACACACGGCAATCGTCGGCGTTGCCGCGTGTTTTGTTTTGGGTGTTGCGTGATTTATGAACCGGTCACCACCTCATCCAGTTTGAAGCTCAGGCTTTCGAGCATCGTCTTGTTGAGCTTGTAAACCGCCGGGTTGCCGTCCACGCGCACATAGATGTTGTCGCCATCGGCGGCAGAAAGCTTGATGGTCGCGCTCTTGCCGTCTTTGAAGGTAACCGTGACCGTGACGGCAGGCTTGGCGAGCTTGGCCAAAATCGCGACGGAGGGTTTGTCGAGCACTTCTTCGGCCTTCGATTGCAGCGGCGTGAAAATCTTGAAAGCCGAAGCTTCTTTGTCTTTTTTGTCTGCCGGTTCTTTGACCAGCCATTTGGTGTGTTCTTTGTCGGCTTCGACGACGAGGTTGGCGATGTTAGGATTTTTGAGTTGCACGCGCGTGACATCGTCCTGGCTGATCTTGAGAATCTCTTTGCTGCGCAACGCCGCGAGTTTGACGTTGAGCTTGTCGTAAAGCGCCTTTTCGATCTTGTAAATCTGCGGGCGGTCGGAAACCTTGGCGTAGTACTGCTCTTCGACTTTGGCGCCGATGCTCAGCGCGCGTTCGCCGCCGGAGGTCAGTTGCGCCGTCACGCCGTATTTCGCTGCGTTCAAGCCGTATTTCGCCAGATCGTCCGCCGTCTCGCTGACGACTTCCGCCGCCTTGGCCGAAGTGATTTCGCTGAGCAGGCTGTTGACCTCGCTCTCTTCCGCCGCGCCGCTGACGGGGGCGGTCAGCTTCCAGCTTTCGCCTTCTTTCGCCAGGCTGACTGGGCCGCTCTCGGTGCTGAGCTTCAAGCCTTTGATGTCGTATTGCGAGAGGCCGCCCAGCACGGAACGGTCGCGCAGGTCTTTGAGGTCTTTGTCGGCGCTGGTCAGCAGCGAACCCGACAGTGAGGCGATGCTTTGCCCGCCGTCAATTTTGGCGTAAACCGCTGAGCCGGAGAAATCCTTGTCGCCGAGTTCGATCTTGTGGCTCTGGCCGTTCTTGAGTTTGACCTCGAGTTTGACCTTCGGCTCGGTCAGGCCGAAGTTTTTCAACTGCTCCGCCGTGGCCGGAATGTCGCGCGTGACGCGGGCGCTGACCAGGTCGCCGATGATCGAATTGATGGTCGCATCATCCGCCAGCGCGCTGAGCGGCTGGGTGATCAGCCATTTGTTGTCTTTGTTTTCAAAGGTGACGTTTTGTCCCGCGCGCGTGAGCACGATTTGATTGATGTCCTCGCGGTTGAGCTTGAAGGCTTCGCGGCTGGTGTCTTTCTCTTCGTCGCGCGGTTTGCCGGGTTTGATTTCGGTGTAATAAACGAGTGCCCCGCCAAGCAGGGCGACTAAGAACAGAATGAGAGTGCTTTTTTTCATACTTGAGAATTCGGAATTCGGAATTCGGAAGCTGGCCGGATAGGCATGCCGACTTCCGACTTCCGAATTCACCAACTAGCGGCGTTTCCACCACACATACGCGCCCGTGCCCATCACCAGCAATGGCAACAGGGCCACGCTGAACCAGAAGAACATGCGTTGCTGGCCTTCGCTCATGTTGACGCTGCGGCTGGTAGCGCTCTTGGGGCGGATGGCGATCAGGTCTTCGTCCTGCGCCAGCCAGTTGACGGTGTTATTGAAAAGATCGCCGTTGCGTTGCGCGCGAATCGCGCCATCCGATGCGAAATCGGAATCGCCGATGACGACCAGGCGCGCTTCTTTGTTTTCGCCCAGGCTCTTGCTGCTGACGACGCCGATGTTGACTGGGCCTTTGGTGTCGGCGCCTTCGTCGAGTTTGGGTTGAACGTTCGGTTTGATTTCGGTCTCGCCCCAGCTTGAGTCAGAGGTGGTTAGGAGAGTGGACGTGTTGACGCCGGTGCCACTGGCATTGCCGACTTTGACCTCGCGCACGTAGGGGAAAATCGTCATCGCGCGATTGAAGCCCGTGGTGATCGGATGCGCGCCATAGTTTTGCACCGCTGGGGCCACCGGGCCGCCGCCGCCAAAGAGCTGACTGGCGAGATTGAAATCAAGCACGGTGTT
>JANOWX010000162.1:0-1756 GCA_031418175.1 Acidobacteriota bacterium
CCTGAACTCCATGCTCTTGTACCCGCCGGTCCGCCCGCTGCTGTGGCAGGCATTGGCTATTTGATCTTGTAACCGCCCTCCGGCAGTTTTTCGCGGTGCGCGTTGTGGCAAGCCATGCAGGTGCTGCCGACTTGTTTCTGCGCATCGGGGACCTTGTCCCATTCGCCCGCCGCCGCCAGTTTGGCGATTTGGGCCGCGCCCGCTTTGGCCTGGGCCGACCAGGCGATGGCGTCCTCGACCTTGCGCTCTTTCCAGAACGCTTCCGACGTGGCGAAGATCGCTTCGAGCGCGGCGGCGTCTTTCTTCACCGCTTCGGCGTCTTTGGCTTCGACGCCTTTGCGCAGGCTACCTTGCGTGGGCATTACTTTTTTCATTGCCGCCGCGAAATCCGCTTCCAAATCGGGCAGCGCCGCGAAAGCCGCCATTGTGGCGAAAAGCATAACTAGAACCAATTTCATTTTTTATCCTCCAATAAGTCCGGCCGAAGTCCGGCAAAAATTCAATCCTGACTTGGGCCTGTGGTTAAGTGTTTTGAGCAAGGGGGGCGCTCGTGAGCTTCGTGCCGCGCCAGGCATGACCAGGCATAATTGGCGCGCCGACCAGAACGACGTACTGCACGCCGCCGCTGTCACGGCAAATTCAATTTCAGATCGTCAGCACCGCCTTGCCCACGATCTTGCGTTCCGCCAGCGCGCGCATGGCGGCGGGCGCTTCCGCCAAAGGAAATGTCTGGGTCACCGCCGGTTTGATCTGGCCCGCTTCATACAACGCGAACAACTCCGCCTGCGCCTCGGCCAGGAAGCCCGGATGGTGTTCGAGGTAGCCGCCCCAGTACGCTCCGACAATCGCCACGTTTTTGAAGAGTATCCTATTCGCCGCAATCGTGGGGATGCGCCCGGCGGCAAAACCGATCACGAGCAGGCGGCCTTCCAGCGCTATGCATTTGGTGGCCTGATCGAAATAGTCCGCGCCGACCGGATCGTAGATCACATCGGCGCCGTGCCCGTCCGTCAACCGTTTGACCTGCTCCGGCCAGTCGCTGTCGTTGTAATTGATGACGTGGTCGGCGCCGTTTGCCAAACAAAACGCAAACTTGTCCGCGCTGCCGACCGCCGCGATGACGCGCGCGCCAAGGGCCTTGCCCAATTGCATGGCCGACATGCCCACGCCGCCCGCCGCCGCCAGCACCAGCAACCATTCACCCGCGCGCAACTGGCCGCGCTGTTTCAAGGCCAGCAACGACGTTTGATAAATCACCGGTATCGCCGCCGCTTCGGCAAAGCCCATTGCAGCGGGGATGCGGAAAGTCTTGGCCGCGAGTGCCGTCGTGTATTCGGCATAACCGTTGGACGCCAGCGCCAGCACGCGGTCGCCGAGGGCGAAGCCGGTCACGCCTGCGCCCTCGGCATCAATCACGCCCGCGACTTCAGAGCCGGGCGTGAAGGGGAAGGGCGGGCGCGTTTGGTATTTGCCCTGCACCAGCAGGATGTCGAAGAAGTTGAGCGCGGCGGCGTGATTGCGAATGCGCACTTCGCCAGCTTTCGGTTCAGGCAGCGCGATGTCGTTGAAGTGCATTCCTTCGGGTTCGCACCATTCGGTGACTTGCCAGGCTTTCATGAATTCTCCGTGCAATGAGATTGTGCGCGATGTGTCAGTAGCCCGCGCGTGAGCAAGGGCTTGGACTTGGCGGCTAGTGTTATTCGATGCTGCCAGATTCTCAAAGCCAAGCCCTTGCTCACGCGCGGGCTACTGACAC
>JANOWX010000163.1:0-2946 GCA_031418175.1 Acidobacteriota bacterium
CATTCCGCGCTTTCGGAATTTGAAAACGCGCGAGAAAAACTTTTTGCGCGGCTATTCGTGTGATGTAAATCCGGGGCAGACGCCGGATGCCAAATACTTTCCCGCGTATGGCGCGGAACTGGAAACGCTGATCGCCAGCCAGCGCGGCGCGGCCATCGGGACGACGATTATGGGCGAGACGCTGCCGCGCTTTGAGAATCACGTCAAACTCGATCCCAAGGTGACGGATGCCTGGGGCATTCCCGTGCTGAATTTCCATTGCCAGTACGGCGACAACGAACACCAGATGGCGAAAGACGCCGTCAACACCATCAGCGAAATGTTTAGCGAAGCGGGCTGCGAGATATTGCACCAGAATGTTGTGATGAATCGCTGCGGTCGCAGCATGCACGAAATAGGCACCTGCCGTATGGGCGACAATCCAAAAACCAGCGTGCTGAACAAGTGGAATCAAAGCCACGACATCAAGAATCTATTTGTCATGGATGGCAGCAGTTTTGTCTCGGGCGGAGCGCAGAACCCAACGCTGACGATCATGGCGCTCGCCACGCGCGCGTCTGAATACCTGGCCGAGCAATTGCGCAAAGGTGAGCTTTGAGGCCCGCGAACAAAACGAACCAGCTCAATCTTCCATCCCTGCTTCGATCAAATCACGGCTTTGCTGTGGCGGCTTGCCCAGAATCAACCAGGCCGCCGGCACGATCACCAAGAGCATGCCAAGCCATGAAACCAAGTTGATCGCGCGCTGCCAGAAAAGCAAATCGAAGGCCAGGCCAAACAGGATTTGCGTCAAGGCCACCACCGCGACGCGCGAAGCCTGGCCCTTGGCAAACGCCAGCGTCATGCCGATTTGCCCCAACACGCCTGCCAGTCCCACCAGCACCAACAAACCCAGGACGGACTTGTCACCCAGTTGCGTCGAATAGTCTTTGCGATTGGTCAAGGCAAGAAAGGTCAAGGTGGCCAGGCTCGCCACGCCTGAGAAATGTACGACGATGGCGCGCGGGTCAACGTGCTGCAAACGATTCAAACCAAGCATGGCGATTGAAGTAAAGAACGCGCCGCTCAAGGCCATCAAGCAGGCAAACTTGCCGCTTTGAAAGTGCGGTTGTTGAATCAACGCGATGCCCGCCACGCTGGTGAGCACGGCGGCGATAATGCTGGCCGAAGGCTTTTGCTTGAAGACCAGCCACAGCAACACCGTCACCCAAAGCGGCGACGTATTCATCAACGTCAGCGTATCGGACACGGGCAAATGCGCGAGCGCATAAAAATTGCAGAGCATGCTGGCGCTGCCCGCCAGGCTGCGCACCCACAAAACTTTTGAACTGCGGAAAACGAGTTTGACGCCGGCGGCCTTGGCAATCAGCAACGCAAAGAAAAACGCTACTGAAGCACGCGCCAGCACCACCAATTGCCAGTCGCAGTATTCGCCGGCGCGATGGCTGAGCGCGGCCATGATCGCAAAGCCTAGCGAGGCCCAGAGCATATGAAAATAAGCGGTTCGATCAACTGCCGCCGTGGAATCAGATGAAGGCATTTAGTTCCTTGCCGCCGGGTTACGTTGCGCCAGCGCTTCATCCAGCGCCGCCAACGGCAACGGCGCGCCGTGCTGAAACAGCAGCGCCTTCTTGCGTAAAAACCGTAAGAGACTTGCAGGCCCCATGCGCGAACCGCCCATGCCAGAAAGCTTGAACGAATTCTTCTCGGCCTCATACATCATCCCCGTCAGCGCGCCATCGTTGAGGCTGATCGCGCCCGCGTCCAAACGCCGGGCAATCACTTCGGCTTCGGCCAAATCCCCGGCAATAACCGCTGCTGACAAACCGTATTCGCTATCGTTGGCAAGCGCGACCGCTTCGTCCACCGTGCGATACGGCATCACCGGTATGACCGGGCCGAAGGTCTCTTCGGTCATCAAACGCATGCGGTGATTGACGTTGACCACGACCGTGGGGCGCAGCCATTTGCCGCCGCCGTGGGTTTCGATTGCGCCGCCACAGAGGATTTGCGCGCCCTGCGCGACGGCTTCGGCAAGCTGGGCGGCGATGATCTCGGCCTGGCGCTCAAAAATCAGCGGGCCGATTTGGCCGTGGTGAATGTCGGGATAATTCAGCGTCGCCTGTTGTGCCTGGGCGACCAGCAGTTTGACGAATTCGTCATAAATAGCGGCGTCCACATAAACACGTTCGAGCGATTGGCAGGCTTGGCCCGTCGCTACCACCGAAGCGCGCAACACCGTCGCGGCAGCCTGATCCAGCTTGGCCGAAGCGGTCACGATCACCGGGTCTTTACCGCCCAATTCCAAAAACGCGGGGATGAAGCGGCGCGCACAGGCTGCGGCAACCAGGCGGCCCGTCTTGACGCTGCCGGTGAAACAGAGGGCGTCTACGACTTCGATCAAAGCCGCGCCGGTTGCGCCCGCGCCAGGCACGATGGCCAGCACGGCGGCGAGTGCGGGCACGGCGGCGATGGATTGGCGCAACGGTTCGGCAAAACGCGGCGTGACTTCGCTGGGTTTGATGATGACGCTGCAACCGGCGATGAGCGCGGGGATGGCGTCAATCAGCGAAAGCGTCAGCGGGAAGTTCCAGGGGCTGATGACGCCGGCCAGCGCATAGGGCACGTATTGCGTGCGAAAACTGATCGAAGGCAGGGCGGCGGATTGTTGTTCATGTTCTTGCAACAGCGCGGGCGCGAGCTTGCACCAACGCTCGCTTGCACGGATGACGCCGTCCACCTCGATGGTTGAGAGCAGGTAGCGGCCCGTGTCCACGGTTAAAGCGGCCAGGATTTCGGCGCGCTGTTCAGACAACACCGCCTGCCAACGTTGCAGCACTGCGCAACGAGCGGCCAATGTGAGCGCGGCCCAGGCTGGTTGCTGCCGCCGCAGTTGCTGCGCCAGGCCGTGCAATTCAGCCTGCGTTGGCGGGGTGAATTCGTAAT
>JANOWX010000164.1:0-11105 GCA_031418175.1 Acidobacteriota bacterium
GGGTGCCTTTATCCCAAACTCACGCATTTGGTGCCCCCTAACGACAAAAGTTCAGCGACGGGGATGAGCCGCCAAGGAGCACCGGAAAACAGAACCAACATGAACGGCTCATCCTCGTTCGCAGCAGCGACTGGTTATACCGCGCCCGGTGCTGACTCCCCACGCCCCGCTGTCTGAAACGCCGTCCGAAACGCTGTCCGAAACAACAACGCCGATCCGACAAACAGCACGACGAAAAACGCATTCAGACCAAACCCGCGCGCTACAGCCGCTGTCCAGGATGTAACCGGAGGGTTCCGCATCAACACAATTGCCAGGATTAACGCTTGCGCGAGCGCCGTAGCGAACAAGGCGCGGGCCATGCCTTCTGGGCCGTCTGGCCGGAAGCGCGCTATGACGGCGCCGATGATCCCCACCAGGGGCGTCACGAGATACATCATGGCAGCAGGATTGACGTCATCGGCGGCTTGGACAAAGTTTATCCAGACGACGAGGAACGCCGCCACCAGCGCAACGCCGACGGCGGCTCGGTACGCGCTGGTGTCCACGTTTCTGGTTACTAACTGATACGTAAGACCGATGCCGAAGAGGATCGTGCCGACCAGAAGAAAGCCGCGTAGCTCCCAGTTCCATCCAGCTACAAAATAGTTCCCCAGCAAGGGGATCAGCAGGATGAGCGCTGTGATTATTGCCGGGCTTTTCCAAAGGCTCCTACGCCGTCCTCCACCGTGCGTTTGTGTGTTCATTCGTCCTCCTACGGCCTAACAACCCATTAAGCGCGCTTTGTTATTGTGCAGGTCAAACTTCTTCCACGCTCAGATATGCTTTTTTTGCTTTTCGATTGGCAGGCCGAACGACGATGGCAACTTGTCTATCAAGCGCGCCCAGAAATTGAATCAATCGCTCAAGCGAAAATTCCCTGAATTGGCCGCGCACCAGGCGTGAAACCTTAGGCTGATCAATGCCCAGCAGTTCGGCGGCCTGTGTTTGCGTCAAGCCTCTTTGCTTCAGAATGTCGGCGATGACGCGCGTCAAGCGGGACTTCGCCAAAGCCTCTTCAGGATTCGGGTAATCAAGATCGGCAAATACGTTGCCGGAACCGCGTTCGACGATTGGGTCGTCATTAACTTTCTTTTTCAGGGTTTTCTTTGCTCCATTTTTCATAGTCTTTCCTCGCGTCTACCAACCATGACTTGATTAAACTCAGCTCGAGTTTCGGTGTTTTGGCTCCTGTTTTCGATTTCTTTTGAAAGCAGTGCAGCACATAAACGGCACGCGAAAACTCTACGGTATAAACCGCACGGTAAGCATTGCCGTCATAGTCACAAACGATTTCCTGTACGGACGTCCCGCCGAAACCTTTCAGCGGTTTGGCTTCGTCCGGCGTTAGCCCCCATTGCACATCATCTAACGCGCCACCAGCCATATCCTGTGCGACGTCCGGCATCGCCTTGAGGTCGCGCTTTGACGATCTGACCCAAAACAGGGGCTTACGATCCATAGGAAGACTATGCCAAAACTAGCATAGACGATCAAGGTTGTATTGTTAGCTCCGTAGACATCTGAGCTTTTTTGTCAATTAGGCAGAACACCTACTGCAAGCCGATCTAAAACTCAATGCGGAAGCCCAACTGGATCTGCCGCGCATTATCGAACAGCGAATGTCGTTCAGCCCAGCACGTCGCGCAACAGCCGATACCAGTTTCCGCCCAACAACTTGTCAATCGCCGCCGCCTTGTGTCCGCGTTTCGCCAATGCCGCAGCGATGGTTTCCATCCGGCGCGGATGATTCAACTCGGAGATAAAAAACGGCCAGCGAAACGTAGCCGCCGTGACCGGACGCAACCGCGCGAGTTCATCAATCAGCTTCTGCTTTTCAGCAGGCGTATCGGGCATCGTGCGATGTTCGCGGTCGCTGCCGATGGCTACGTGGTCGAGGCCGTGGCTTTGCGCATCTCTCCATTGAAAGCCAGAGCGGTATTGGGAGCGTCAAGCCATTGCACGTGCAACTTGCGGCGTCTTACGCGCCCGCGTCCTGGCCGGTGCGTTTTCCTGCCCTAACGTGGCTGCCAAGCCTTTGATGGCGTCCAACAGGCTTTCTGTCGAGATTTCAGGGAAGTCACCACGCAACAAGGCCCGAACGGTTTCAACCGGCCAGCCGCAGCGCGTAGCCGCTACACGCTGCGAAAGTTTTTGATCTGCAATCAAATCACTCACCAGCCAACTCAGGCGCGCTTGCAATTTCATTTGCTGCGCGTTCTCGAAACCCAAATCGGAAAACACATTGCCCGACCCTCTCGTTACTTCGCTCATGCTGTCCTTTCTTGGTAATCCTTTTCCGCATCCTTCAAACGTTTTTCGATCAATTCCCTAACGTGCTTCGGCAACTTCGCGCCGGTTTTCGACTTCTTTTGAAAGACGTGCAACACGTAAACGACTTCAGCGAAGCGCACCGTATAAACCGCGCGGTAAGTATCCGTATCGTAATCCTCAACAACTTCTATCACGCTCGCACCGCCGAAGCCTTTCAACGCTTTGGCCTTGGGCGACATGCCGCCGAACTGCGCGCGGCTCAACGCATCGCCAAAGCGACGTTGCACCAGTTTAGGCAACGCCATCAAATCCTTTTTGCTACTGCCAACCCAATCCAGGGGTTTCTCCCCTTCTTCCAATTGCTCGCGCATATTTTCTTCCGCTGACCATAAAGCGCAAAACATCATCGCCTGCGCTCCGGTTTTTTCATACTTTCGCTACTTGATCGCAACCAAGCTGGCTGCCGTGCGGAAGTACAACACGCCTTGTGAAATCGCGGGCGTCGCCAGACACGGCTCGCCCATCGCATTCTTGGCCAGCACTTCAAACTTCGGGCCAGGCTCAACGACATATACAAAGCCTTCCTCGACCGGGCAATAAATCTTGCCATCCGCCGCCGTCAACGAAGCCGAGCAAGTGGCATCCGCGCCCAGCCGTTCTTCATACATTTTCGCGCCGGTCTTGAAATCGAAGCAGCGCAGCACGCCGTTGGTATTGGCGAGGTAAACATAGCCGCCATACACCACCGGCGTAGAAATATAAGAGCCGCCATTCGGCGCGCACCAGACAATCGCCTCGTTGCTGGTCTGGCCTTCGGCGAGCGAGATGTCGCCGCGCGCCGTCGGGCGAATGGCGAACAGCGGCGCTTTGCCGCCGTGCGCGTTGGTCACGACGATCAAGCCGTCCGCTACAAACGGCGTCGGAATCGGATTGTCGCCGCCGCCGCGCAGCCGCCAGAGTTCTTTGCCGTCGGCCAGGTCATACGCGACGATGAACGGCCAGCCGTTAGCTACGACTTGCGTGCGCGCGCCGTCGTGATGAATCAGCGGCGTGCCCCAACTGCGTTCGCAATCGCCCGTGCGCGCCACGCGCCACAACTCTTTGCCGTCGGCCAGGCTGAACGCCGCGATGAACGGTTTGCTGGGGTCGTCGCACTGCAACACGATGCGGTCTTGATGCAAAGCGGGCGAACTGCCGAAGCCCCAGCCGATGCCGTACTTGCTGATGTTGATGACGCCGAGGTCTTTGCGCCAAAGCAGCTTGCCGTTGAGGTCGAGGCAATACAGCCCTTCCGAACCGAAGCATGCGACCAGCCGTTTGCCGTCCGTGCTGATCGTCGTATTCGCGTGCGTCGCTTTCGTGTGGCGCGAAGCAGCGGGCTTGGCCGAACGCAGCGTGCGTTCCCACAATCGTCGCCCTGATTTTTTATCGAAGCACAACACCATCCAGCGTTGCTCGTCATTGTCATCCGCCGCATCGCTGTTGCCGTACAAGCCGATTTTCAATGGCGCTTTGCCGGACAGCCGGACGGCAGTGGCGACGAAAATCCGGTCGCGCCAGATGATCGGACTGGAATGTCCCAAGCCCGGCACTTCGGCGCGCCACAACACGCCGGACGCTTTGCTTGATGGGTCGGCATTCCAAGTCAGACTGGTGGGAAAGCCGTCGGCAACGCCACGTCCGCCGGGGCCGCGAAACATCGGCCAGTTTTGTTCAGGAGCAGCGGCCAAGGTTGCGGCGGGCAATGCGGCCAACGATGTATGCAAAAAGGTGCGACGTGAAAGTGCCATGCAGAGTCCTCTTTATTTGGCTCATTTGGACGAGCGCGATTTCGGTTTCAGCGTCAGAGAGTTGAGATAAAGCATGCTCGGAGCGCCCGACCGCGCGGCGACAATATCCGGCGAACCGTCGCCGTTGACATCACCCAGCGCGAGACCATAGACCGCTCCATTATTATCCCCAAAACGGACGAGCGTGAAGCTGCGACCTGCGCCGTTATTGATGAGTACCGCGCCGGGCGTTTTTTCATTCCCCAACACAATGTCGGCCTGGCCGTCGCCGTTCAGGTCGGCAACGGCCAGTGAGTAAGGAATATCCGTTTTCTCAGCGAGGGGTACAGGCTCTGAGAATTTCAGATTGCCTTGATTGAAATAAAGAAATGCGCCGCCGCGCGCTTCGTCGCCGATGACGATGTCGAGGCGTGCATCGCCGTTGAGATCACCGAGCGCAATCGCCCGCGTAGCCGATTTGTCAGGGCCGAAAGGATGTTTCGCGGCGAAGCCGCCTTTGCCGTCATTGATGAACAAATAGCTCTGACCACCATCACGGTGCGGTACGACCAAATCGGGCAGCTTGTCTCCGTCGAGGTCTCTGGTGGCAATGGTCGTAGCGGATTCTGACGAGAGTACGCGGCACGCGGGGAAGCGTCCGCGCCCGTCGTTCATGCAAATGTAGTTGGCGCTGCGATTTTGCGGGCCGCCACGATTCGCCACTACGATGTCGGGGCGATTGTCACGATTGAGGTCAACCACCGTGACGTTGCGCGTAGTCCAGCGGGCTTCGCCAAACGTGCCAGCCAGGCTGAAGCGCCCCTTGCCGTCGTTGAAATAGACGACCTTTTCATCCGGCGCATCGTTTCCCACCACAAGGTCAAGATCGCGGTCGCCATCTAAATCGGCGAGCGCCGCGGTGTAGGTTCGATCAGCCTTGTCGCTGAGATTGTGCCGCTGACTGAAGCCGCCCTTGCCATCGTTGAGAAGCACCAACTCAACCAACGGCCAGTGGCGTCCTTTCGCCAGCACGAGGTCGAGATCGCCGTCTCCGTCAAGGTCGCCGAGGCTCGCATTGGCGGTCGTTTCGGCCTTTTCCTCAAGCGGCACGGCGCGGTCGAAATTCGGAATGTTTGGGCCAGTCCTGGCTCCCGCCGTAAACCAATGCAGGCACCAGAAAATGAATGACAGCACGATGTATTTCGACAAACGCTTCATATTTGATCTCCAGCTATTGCTTCGTTCCCGACGTAACAGAGCCGCTGCGCACTGTGGGATACTTGATGCCCAATTGCGTCAGATACATGTCGTATTTGGCTGGGTCGTAATAGAGCTCTTGACCGCATTTCCGCGCTGGATTCCGCCATTGGGTTTTCCCTGCAAACAAACGCGCTGCTTTCCCCGTCGCGTAGCGACGCTTGAATTTAGCCGTGCGTTTCAACGCACGGAAAGCGTGATGATGATTCCCCGCGTCGCGTAGCGACGCCTGACGCTTCACGATTTAACCCAACAAATATCGCTCGTCATATTCCACGCCGTGTATGTCGAGCATTTCTCTGTATTCATCTTCAAAGCTTTTCCCCTGATGATGCACGCGCTGTTTCTGAATGTAACTCACTACGTCCGACAGCTTCGATTTGCTGACCGTGAACGCGCCGTATCCAAAACGACCTTGGCCTGCCAACCGAAATCCGGCAAATCGGCGAAGGTTTCGTGAATCCATTTCGACGATTCACCCTTCAGGTATTTGGCGATTTCAAACGGCGCAAGCGTCGGCGGAGCCATCACCAGCGCATGCAAATGGTCTTCGATGCCGCCGATTTGCAACGCGGTCATTTTGTGATGTCCCGCAATGCCGCCGATGTATGCCCACACCCGCTCTTCAATCTCAGGGCGAATGAAGGGGACGCGGTTCTTGGTGCTGAATACGACGTGATAGAAAAGCGAGGTATACGTGTTTGCCATTGCGCCCTCTCGTGAATAAATCAGGCGTCGCTACGCGACGCGGGAATCATCTCTGCGCTTTCCGTGCGTTGAAACGCACGGCTAAATCCAAGCGTCGCTACGCGACGGAAAAGCGAAAGTAGCTTCACATCAATCCCGTCTTATTGCGCCTGTGACGTAGCTGTCGGTGCAAGATATTTTTCCAGCCATTCAATCCAGCGCCGATTCACATCCTGTTGCCGCACGGGATCGCCCGGCGAATGCCCCGCGACCGGATAGGCGATGAATTGCACCGGCACGTTGTTGTCGCGCAGCGCGTGATAGAGCTTGAACGATTGCGTAATCGGCACGCGCACATCGCCCGTGTCGGACAAGATCAATGTAGGCGTTTTGATCTGCGGCGCGGCGGTGATGGGCGATTGCTCGCGGTAGGCTTTCTCGAAATCGCCCGTCCACGGCGAGCCGCCGAACTGGCCCGCGCGGCTGACGTTGCTGTCGCCGATGTTGTATTGATCCATCCAGTCGGTCACGGCGGCTCCGGCGACGGCGGCCTTCCAAATCTGGTAATGGCCGATCAGCCACGTCGTCATATAGCCGCCATACGACCAGCCCGACACTGCCATCCGCGTCGTATCAACGAAGCCGCGCTTCTTGAGCAACTCGATGCCCGCCATCACATCGCGTCCCGGCCCTGCGCCTGCGTCGTTGAAAATGCCGCGCATGAACTTGCTGCCCAGGTTGTCACTGCCGCGATAGTTCGGTTCGAAGACGACCCAGCCGCGCGCGGCCAGCAGTTGCGGCAACGTACCGAACGATTCTTTGGAAGCCGCCGCCGGCCCGCCGTGAACGTAAAGCACCAGCGGATAAGTGCGTCCATTGGTGGAGTCGGCCACGAAATCAGGAGGATAGGTCACGACGCCATCCAGTTTGAATTCGTCGTTTGTCCATTCGACCTTTTCAACTTTGCCGAGCGCGTAGGCGGTGATCTGTCCGTTGAAATCGGTCAGGCGTTTCGGTTTTGCCGAAGGCGACGACAAGTAATAAAGCTCCGCCGGACGCTGCGGTTCGCTGCCGGTGAAGGCCAGCGCGCCGTCGTTGCTCAGGCTCGCGTCAATCCAAAACGAACCGCCGGGATTGATCGCGCCCAGTTCGAGCTTGCGCGCCGCGCCCTCCAGCGGTTGCAGCCACAACGAAACGCGCGTGCCGTCGTTGCCGCCCGTGATGAAGGATTTGCCATCGGGCAGCCACATTGAACGAAACACATTGCGATCAAGCGCCGTCGTCACACAATGTCCAGGCGAGGCCGCGCCGCTCGTCGCATTCGTCACATGAATTTCATTGATGTTGCTGGACTGGCCGTCGCGCGGATACCAATACGCGATGCGCGAGCCGTCGGGCGAAAACACGGGCTGGCTTTCGCGTTCGCTGCGTCCGGTCAACGCGCGGATTGCGCCTGTCGTTACGTCAAGCAGTTGCACCGAACTCAGCCGTGAATCGCCGTAATGCGGCGTCGCGCGTTTGACGAAGGCGATGGACTTGCCGTCCGGCGTCCACGACAGCGGCGACGAAGGCGAGCCGGGCGGCAAAGTAATGGGCAAGCTCCATTCGCCCGAAGTCAGCCGTTTCGCATTGCCGCCATTGGCGCTGGTCAGCCAGATGTGCGACGACGTCACTTGCGCGTTGACGAGGAAATGATCGTTGCCGACTTCAAACGCAATCTCGCGGTCGCCGATTTTTTTGTTGGGCGAATCATCGGCGGTGACGTAAGCAAGCTCCTGTCCAGCGGGCTTCCAGGCATAATGCTGCACGCCGTTCGGCGCGCTCGTAATGCGCCTGGCTTCGCCGCCATTCATCGCCAGCACGAAAAGTTGCGGCTTGCCCTCTTTGCCCGTCGGCGCGCTGGCAATGAACGCCAGCCGGTCTCCCGATGGCGACCAGCGCGGTTGCGCGACATCGTGCCGACCGCTGGTCAACGCGCGTTGCGCGCCGGTGGCGACATCCACCAGCAGCAATTCATTCTCCCAGCGGTTGTCTTCGTAATTGGCGCGCGCCACGACCACGACGATGGATTTGCCGTCGGGCGCGAGGTTGGGATCGCTCAGCCGCACGAGCTTGGCCGAAGCCTCGAGGTCGAAGCGTTTGGTTTGTGCCAGTGCGGATTGCGCTATGACAACGCTGACAGCGAGGCACAGCAACGAGATGGCAAAACGTTTTCCTGCGATGAACATAAGCAGCTCCTTGTTGGTAGAGTTAAGCGGTCGTCCGGCTGGCTGCGTGGCCGCCGAGATACGCCGCAATGAATTTCGTAGCCAATGAGATCATCGTAAAAATCACCGCTCGCATTTGGAATCCGGTCGAAGCCAGCGCGGCCAGGTCAATCAGCGCGTAAACCAACGCCATCAGCAACGCAGCTTTGACGCGCAAGCCCGCCGGCCAGCGGCGCGTGAGCAAGCGTCCGGCCAGATAAAACAACGGCGCGCCAGCGATGATGCTGCTGTAAGGCGCGGCGATTTGCACGTGGTCTTGATAGTGTTGATTCGGTTGCCCGGGATTGATGAGGTATCCATAGACGACCATATACAAAATGCTGATGCCGACGTTGACCGCCATAATCAGCAAAGCGAAGGCGATGATCCAAAGCCAGTCTTTGAGTTTCATGGTTCTCCTTATGGTAAGCCAAACACGAACAGCGCCTGCCCCGCCGCAATCGCCACGTGTTGTTTGCCGTCAATCAAAAAGCTGATCGGGTTCGCGACGACGACCCCGCCGGTTTGAAAGTCCCAGAGCGGTTTGCCGGTCGCGGCATCCAGTGCAAAAAAATTGCCTTCGTTCGCGCCGCAAAACACCAGTCCGCCCGCCGTCGCCAACACGCCTGACCACGCGGGTGTATGCAGCCGGAATTCCCATTTCAATTTGCCCGTCGTAGCTTCCAACGCACGCACCGCGCCCCAGGCTTTGTCGTCGCCATCAATCGCGCGTTCGCCGCCGCCCGCATACATCGTTCCAGGTTTGAACTTCACATCGCTTTTGAAGTAGTACGAACCGCGTTCGCGGGCGGCGACGTAAAAGAGTTTGGTCAGCGGACTGTAAGACGGGCTGAGCCAGTTGACCGCGCCGTTCAGCGCCGGATACACCAGCGTGCCTTCATAGGTCGGCTCCGTCTTCGGCAACACGATGGGGCGGCCTTTGGCATCCAGCCCTTTCGCCCACGTTTGTTTGGCGTAAGCTTCGCCGAGCAAAAATTCGCCCGTCACGCGGTCGTTCAGATAATAGAACGCGTTGCGGTTCGCCATCGCCACCAGCTTGCGCGTGCGGCCATTCAACTCAGCGTCCAGCAGCACCGGGATTTCATTCGCGTCCCAATCGTGCGTGTCGTGCGGCGTGTACTGAAAATGCCATTTGATCTTGCCCGTCGCGGCATCAATCGCCAACAGCGAACAGGTGTAAAGGTTATCGCCCGGCCTGACATCGCCATTCCAATCGGGGCCGGGATTGCCGATGCCCCAATACAGCAGATTCAATTCCGGGTCGTAAGAACCCGTCAACCAAGTCGCGCCGCCGCCCCGTTGCCAGGCATCACCCTTCCAGGTTTCGCTGCCCGGCTCGCCCGGCGCGGGGATGGTGAAACAGCGCCACGCCAGCTTGCCGGTCTTGGCGTCGTACGCGTCCAGAAAGCCGCGAATGCCGGCCTCGCCGCCGCTGATGCCGACGATGATTTTGCCGTCCACGGCCAATGGCGCAGCGGTGATCGCATAGCCCAGCTTGTTTTCCTGCACTTTGGTTTCCCACCGCACCGCGCCCGACCGCGCATCCAGCGCGACGATGTAACAATCCAGCGTACCGACGTAGACCGTGTTGTCCAAAATCGCCACACCGCGATTGGTCGCGCCGAAGCCGATGGTTTTGGCTTTAGCCGATTGCGGGCGCTGCCACGACCAGAGCTTGCGCCCCGTGCGCAGATCGAGCGCCGTCACGCGCGCACCCGGTTCGGTCAGATACATCACGCCATCCACGACCAGCGGCGAAGTTTCCAGATAGCCCTTTTCCTGCGCCTGATAGAGCCACGTCACTTTCAATTTGGCGACATTGTCCGGCGTGAGTTGATTGAGTGACGAAAAGCGATGCGCCTGGTAATTGCCGGAATAAGTCAGCCAAGCGCCCGGCTCGGCATTGGCGATGCGTTGGTAAGGCACTTGCGCGTGGGCAAACGTGGAAAGCATAAAGCAGATGATGAGCAGCAAGATGTTTTTCATGAGTTGATTCCTCCTGGTGTCAGCAAAACGCGAATGACTTCAAATCGCCTCTCTTCACGGATTTCTGTTTTCACATCCCCCAGACTTTGATCGTCGTCTTGCGCAACTTGCGCGTGCGTTTGAAAATCTTCTTCGACCAAGGCTTTTTCGAGCGATCAAACACGACGAAATGCAATTCATCCGCATTGCTGCGCTCGCCATATTCCAACGTTTGCACGAGACCTTCCGTAATCGTTTTTTCCAACGCTTTGCGCAGGATTTTCAATTCCAGCACGAGGCGCTGCACACCGCCCGGATGATTCCAAATCACCAGCAAATCCGTGCGCCCGCGCCCCAAGCCGTATTCGCGCTCGATGCGTCCGCCGCCGTTCACGACGCGATGCAGAAAGGCTTGCATCAGCAATTGCGGCCCGGCTTCTTTGTAATCAAACCGCTCGACCCAATGTTCGGAATGCTCGCGGAAGAATTGCTGAAACTCGCTCAGCAGTTTGTCCATGTCCAAACGACCGTCCGGCAGCACATACCATTGGCTGTCCTGATTGATACTCTCCTGAAGCGAAGAAGCCAGCACGCGCGGAATCACTTCGCGGTAGATCGGGTTGGCGATTTGCAGGTGTCCGCCGTTCACTTTGCTGACGAGGCCGAGATCCAAGACAAAGCGGCGGTCATCCGCCGGCACTTCAAACAGCGCGTCGCCCGCCAAAATCGGCTCAATCACGCGCCGCACCCGTTCTTCGCGCAACCGTTCGGCCAGTGAATCCAGATGGGTTTCCTGCCGCTGAATCAGAATTTCTCTGGCCTGCTCGATTTCGCTGATCGTGATGGG
>JANOWX010000165.1:0-3930 GCA_031418175.1 Acidobacteriota bacterium
GCCTGCCGATTCAACCGGGCGGACGGCTTTACGGTTCAATCACCTTGCAACACTTCCTGGCGCATTACCCCAAACTCGCCGGCATGACCGCCACCGCGCAGCCTGCCGCCGAAGAGTTGGAACTGTTCTACAAACTCAAGGTCGTGCCGATTCCGCCCAATCGCCCCTGCCAGCGCATTGACCTGCCCGACCTGATCTTCACGCACAAGGAAGCGAAATATCAGGCGCTGCTCGCCGACATCCAACAGGCCCATCAGTCGGGCCGCCCTGTGCTCGTCGGCACGCAAAGCGTGGAAGAGTCCGAACTGCTCGCCGCGCGCCTCGCTGCCGCCAACATCCCTTGCCAAGTGCTCAACGCCAAAAACGACGAGGCCGAAGCCGCCATCATCGCGGGTGCGGGCGCGCTTGGCGCCGTCACCATCTCGACCAACATGGCCGGACGCGGCACCGACATTCGTTTGGGCGGCGTGCGCGAAGCAGACCGCGCGCGTGTCGTTGCGGCCGGTGGCCTTTACGTCAGCGGCACCACGCGCCACGAGAGCCGCCGCATTGACGATCAATTGCGCGGGCGCGCCGGACGCCAGGGCGATCCCGGCACTTCGCGTTTCTTTGTCAGCCTGGAAGACACCTTGCTCGTGCGTTTCGGCATTGAGCGTTTGATCCCGCCGAAATTCATGCCCGCGCCACAAACCGCGCCGCTCGATCACGCGGCCATTCGCGCCGAGGTCGAACGCGTGCAACGCATCGTCGAAGGGCAAAACTTCGAGATTCGCAAAACGCTCTGGCATTACTCCCACCTCGTCGAAGAGCAACGCCGCACCTTGCAAGACTGGCGCATGAACGTGTTGACCAATGTGCCAACCGGCGCGGCTGAATTGCAACTGTGCGCCACACACCTGCCCGCACGTTACGCCGAATTGCGCGCGCGCGTCGGCCCCGCGACTTTGCAAGCAGCCGAACGCCAGATCACTTTGCATCACCTAGACCAAGCCTGGGCCGAGCATCTGGCCCTGGTCAACGACTTGCGCGAATGGGTTCATCTGGTCGGCCTGGGGCGGCAAGACCCGCTGGTCGAGTTTCGCAACCACATCACCGACGCCTTCCGGCAACTGCGTGAACAGGTTGAAACGCGCATTGTCGAGACCTTCGCCACGGTCGAGATCACGCCGGATGGAATCAACCTGGATGACGCAGGCTTGCGCGGCCCTGCGGCGACGTGGACTTATCTGATCAATGACCGCGCTATGAATGAAATGCAGCAGATGCTGTATGGTTACGGTAATACCGCCTTTGCGATGACAGCGGTTGTGACGACGTGGCCGCTGTTGGCGACGTGGTGGTTGTGGCGGTGGTTGAAGAAGGGCAAAGACTGACTTGCGATTGCGCACGATGCGCGAGTTGAGTTCAGCGGCAAAAACAAGCAAGTCTGAACAGGAGTAACAGGATTGATAACAGGGTTAATAAGATAACGTTGGCTCGCTTAAGTTATCGAGTGGCAATTTAATGTTAGTTACTCGAATTTTTCGCCCGCAATCTCAAACTCATGTGCTATGCTCCGCCGCGTTGTGCTGGCAAACACCCATTTAATAGATTCGGCTTCTCACACTCTCCCGCGCGCGAATCTATCTTTATTGCCGCACGCTACGACCCACTTCATTTTCAACTCATTGATGCCCCCATTCGCAGTTTGAACGCACGGCCATTGTTTGGCGCCGACGGCGCCACTGGTGTTAGAGGAACGTCCGTGGTGTTGGTGTTATTTGGCGTGTTACTCGAATTGCCGGGTGGAGATGTGCCCTGACTGCCCTTATTCCTCTACCTGAACTGGTTCTTTCACCGAACCTCAAATCAATTCATTGAAGCCGCCGCTGAAATCCTAAAGCTGCGCTGGGCGAAGCTCTGTCTTGCCGAGCCGCTGTTTTTGCAGGCGCGCGTCTTCATCAAACAAACAGAGGAGCTTTATGAAACGACTGGTCTTTTGCCGTGTGGTTCCGCGCGCTTGGGCGGTGTGTTTGTGCGCTGCGCTCTTGCTGGGGCAACTCGCAACTATGACTGCCTTGGGCCAAACCGTGCCGCCGCCCGCCGAAGCGGATGTGGTGCGTTTTTTAGAACAGGCTACTTGGGGGCCGAACGAAGCGCTGATCGCGCGCGTGCAAAGCCTGGGCTTTGAGGCGTGGTTGCGCGAACAGTTTAGCGCGCCGGTGACGGGCTATCCGAATCTGGCCGTGCCGCCCGCCAATGAATGTGTGGCGTGCCCGGCCGGCAGCCCGCCGACCTGCGTGCGCGACACTTACACGATGTATCCGCTGCAAGTGCGCTTCTTTCAAAACGCGCTCGGCGGGCCGGATCAATTGCGCCAACGCATGGCCTTTGCGTTGCACGAAATCCTGGTCGTGTCGGCCAACACCATTCCGCAACCGAGCGCGATGGCGCCGTACCTAAACATTCTGTTCGACAACGCGCTGGGCAATTACCGCGACATCTTGCAACAGATCACGCTCAATCCGGCGATGGGCGATTATCTGGACATGGTCAACAACGCCAAGCCGAACCCGCGCACCGGCGTCGAACCGAACGAGAACTATGGCCGCGAAGTGCTGCAACTGTTTTCCATCGGCACCGTGTTGCTCAATCCTGACGGTACGCCGAAAAAAGACAGCGCGGGCCAGCCGCTGCCGGCTTACACACAAGAGATCATCGAAGGCTTCGCCTTCACTTTCACGGGCTGGACGTATGCGCCGTTGCCGGGCGTGGCTTCGCGCTGGCGTAACCCGCGCAATTACGTCGCGCCGATGATCCTGTACCGCAACACGTTGGGCGTGGATGAACAGCACGCCAAGACGGCCAAGACGCTGTTGCAATATCCCAACGCGCGTTTCCCGCAACTGCCCGCCAACCAGACCGGCGAGCAGGATTTGCAACAGGCGTTGGACAACATCTTTTATCACCCCAACGTCGGCCCGTTTATCGGCACGCGGCTGATTCACGCGCTGGTGACGAGCAATCCCTCGCCGGCCTATGTGCGGCGCGCGGCGGCGGCCTTTGACAACAACGGCGCGGGCGTGCGCGGCGATCTCAAAGCCGTCGTGCGCGCGATCCTGCTCGACAGCGAAGCGCGTGGCGCTGTCAAAACGGCGGCCAGTTACGGCAAGTTGCGCGAACCGCTGCAATTCGCCACAAACATCTTGCGGGCTTTCAATGCGGCCAGCGATGGCGCAATGACGAGTTCGGTGCGCGGGATGGGCCAGAGCCTGTTCGTACCGCCCTCGGTGTTCAGCTACTTCCCGGCGGAATACGTCGTACCGGGCACGACTGTTTACGGGCCGGAGTTCGGCATTCAATCCACCTCGACCGCGGTGGCGCACGCCAACTTCGTCAACAAGGCCGTCTTTGGCCGCTTTGGCGAAGCCGCGCCCGCCGGGACGCAGTTGAATCTGGAGGCCTGCATCGCGCTGGCCGCGAATCCCAACGCGCTGCTAGACAAGCTGAACCGCGTCATGTTGCACGGGACGATGTCCGCCGCGATGCGCACTGAAATCCTGACCGCGATTAACGCTGTTGCCGCGACCGATTTGAAACGGCGCGCGCAAACGGCCATCTACCTGATCGCGGCTTCGTCGCAATATCAGGTGCAAAGATAAAAGGGGGTGAACACAATGAACAATTCACGCAGAAACTTTATACGCAACACAGGCTGCGGCCTGAGCGCGGCGGCGCTCGTGTCGAGCTTCGCCAAATTGGAACAACTCGGCGTCGCCAGCGCGGCGGTGCAACAAAAGGCCGCCGATTACAAGGCGCTGGTCTGCATCTTTCTTTACGGTGGCAATGACGCCAACAACATGGTCATTCCGGTTACGAACTACGCCGCTTATAACGCCGTGCGCGGTTCGGCTTCCGGCATCAACATTCCGCAAGCGAATCTGTTGCAGA
>JANOWX010000166.1:0-1795 GCA_031418175.1 Acidobacteriota bacterium
CGACGCTCTTGCGCAACAGGGCGGCGTGGGAAGTCACCACGTGTCAGTAGCGCGACCATGAGGAAGGGCGGGCACCAACACACGCGCTCTGATTGGATGCCCGCCCTACCTCACGGTCGCGCTACTGACACACGCTTAATACTGCACCGACGCCGCGCGGAACGTCGCCACGGCCTGTTCATACTCAGCCTGAATCTCGATCAGTTTTACGCGCGCTTCCGCCGTCGCGCGTTCGCGTTGATTCACCAAAAACAGCGTGCTGTCGCCCAGTTGAAATTTGGTGCGCTCGCCTTCTTCCAGCTTCTTCGCCAGTTCCACTTCCTGCTCTGCCGCGCGGTAGCGTTCATAGGCCGTGTTGATCGCCGAGATGGCGTCGAAGACTTCGGTCGTGATGCGCTGGCGTTCATTGATGGTGTCGAACTCGATCTTTTCGATCTTCAACGAAGCCGCGCCGATGCGCCCGTCCGCCGTGCGCTGGCGCAACGGCAAGGTGAAGGTCACGCCGGCCTTGACCGTGTTGCCGATCGCGCCAAAGCCGGTGTCGCGGCCCGGGCTGAACGATAAATCCACGCCGGGCAGCCGCTGGTTTTTCGCCAGTTCCAAATCCACCTGGGTGAGCTGGCGGTTCAGGCCCAGCGCGCGCAATTCGGGGCGGCGTTCGAGCGCGAATTTCTGGCCTTCGATGGCCTGCGTGTCGGTGTAATGCGCGGGTTGCGCGAAGGTGTCCGGCACCTGCTCCGGCGCGGGGCTCAGCGCCTGTTGCCCATTCGGCGCCCAAAGCGAGAGCGAAAGTTTGAAGGCCGCCTTCTGCAAATCGCGCTCGGCTTTGACCAGATTGCCCTGGCGGCGCTGGACTTCCAGATCGGCTTCGACGGCGTCAATCTGTGGCAGGTCGCCGGCGGTGACGCGGTCTTTGACGGCCCCGGCGCGGAACTGCGCCAATTCCAGCAGGCTGCGCGCGACCTCCAGCTTGCGTTTGGCCGCGACCCAGTCCCAATAACTCTCCGCCGCTTTCAAAAGCAATTCCAGCCGCGCCAATTCGTAGTCGGTATCGGCCAGCGGTTCGCCCAGCAGCGCCTGGCGTTCGGCGGCGGATTTTTCGTTGAGGCGCGCGCCGCGTAGCAACGGCACTTTGAACTCGACGAAATACTCGCCCGCGTCGCCGGTCGAAGAGAGCGGTGATTTGACGCGGCCCAGATTGAAGCGCGTCCCGGCGGCCACCTTGATGCCGTAGCGCGTCTGGAATTCAACCAGCGCGTCGGTGTTGTTCGTGGTGGCGACGCGGCCCCGCGTCGTCGTGCTGTTGAAGCGCAGGTAATCGCTGCCAATGGTGAAGACCGGATCGAACGCGCCCTGCTTCTCCAATCGTTTGGCGGCAGCCACGCGGCGGCCCGCATCCACGCCGCGCAGTTTCGGATGGTTTTCTTCGACGCTGCGCAAGACATCGGTCAGCGTGAGCGGCGGCAGCTTTTGCGTTTGCGGCTGCGCGGCTGGATCGGGTTTGCGCCCACTCTGCGGCAAAGCTTCAAGCGGTTCGGCTGCTTCAATGGAGCGCGTGAAGTCGCGGTAACTTTGCGCGCGCTGCAATGATTGCCGAATCGAATCGGTCAAATCGTCGCGCTGCGCGTCTTGTGCCCAACCAAAACCAGTCAAGCACAGCAACCAAATCGCCAACAACGAAACAATTCTGCCTGTAAAAAATCCGGGGCAGCGGGCGTTCAGAGTTCCGCCTTTAGGCGGTGGCGCGCCGTAAGCGCGCAAGCGCGGCGCTATGCGCCGCCACCGCCTAAAGGCG
>JANOWX010000167.1:0-3505 GCA_031418175.1 Acidobacteriota bacterium
CCGGCGCGTGCAGCGCGCCACGAACAAGCTGAAGCTTGAACTCTGAACACCTGGGCCTTCACTTTTCAGTTCTTCCTTCTTGTAACTGTTTTCCGGCCACTGACAGTCACCCTTGTCTGTGTTATCTTTCCCGCGCTTTTGAGTCACCGCCAGCCCCGCTGGCATTCATACACCAACATTTAGACAAGCTTCGGACAACACCTATGAACCGAGTGTCGAAGTCCATCATTTGCGCCGCCTTCCTGCTGGCGTGCGGCATTACCCGCTGGCCTCACGCGGCGTCAGCCTTTTACCGGCAAGCAAAAGTTGATTTCAAGCGCGACATCGAACCGATCTTCGCGGCCGCTTGCGCGCAATGCCACGGCGCCAAAAAAGCCGCCGGGCAATTGCGGCTCGACTTGAAACAGGCGGCCATGAAAGGCGGCATCTCTGGCGCGATCATCACGCCCGGCCACAGCAAAACCTCGCGCCTGTTCGCGCGCATCCTCAGTGATAGGGGCGAGGGCGGCGAACAGCGCATGCCGTTGGGCGGCGAGCCGCTCAAGCCGGCGCAAATCGAACTCATCAAACGCTGGCTTGATGAAGGGGCGCAATGGCCTGACGACAGTGAATCCGCAATCGCTAACTCCCAAGGGCCGCAAGCCGCAAGCTCGCAACATTGGGCGTATGTGAAACCCGTGCAAGCCGCGTTGCCAACCTTGAAAAACAAAGCCTGGGGGCGCAATGCGGTGGACGCGTTCATTCTGGCGCGGCTGGAAAAAGAAGGGCTGCAACCGATGCCGGAAGCCGACCGCGCCATCCTCTTGCGGCGCGTTTATCTGGACTTGACCGGCTTGCCGCCGAGCGTGAAAGAGGTGGATGCGTTTCTGGCCGATAAAACTGCGGACGCTTATGAGCAGGTCATTGACCGGTTGTTGGCGAGCCCGCAATACGGCGAACGCTGGGCGCGGCCGTGGCTAGACCTGGCGCGCTATGCCGATTCGAATGGCTACGAAAAAGACAACCTGCGCGTGATGTGGAAGTACCGCGATTGGGTCATCAATGCGCTCAATCAGGACAAGCCCTTCGATCAATTCACGCTCGAACAAATCGCGGGCGATATGCTGCCCCCCGCTCCGACAAAAGAAGCCACGGTTGAGCAAAAGATCGCCACGGGCTTTCACCGCAACACGATGGTCAATCAGGAAGGCGGGATTGATCCGTTTGAAGCGCGTTACGAAACGCTGGTTGACCGCGTGAATACGACGGGCACTGTCTGGCTGGGCACGACAGTCGGCTGCGCGCAATGCCACAACCACAAATACGACCCGCTCACGCAACGCGATTACTTTCGCCTCTACGCTTTCTTTGAAACGTCCGAATACGAGATCGCCCATCAAGGCGCGAACAACGATCCGTTCACGCGCTACGTGCTGGAACCGCAACTCGACTTGCCCACACCGGAGCAGGAAACCCAGCGCAAAACCCTCAACGCCGAAATCCAGCAGTTAGAGGCGCAAATGAAAGCGCCCAGCACCGAAGCCACTGCCGCACAAGCGCAATGGGAACGCGAACTGGCCGCCGAACCGCAGCGCTGGACAGTGCTCAACGTCACGGCGGCCAAATCCACTGGACTTGGCGGCGGCGCAACGCTGACCAAACAGGCCGATCAATCCTGGCTGGCGAGCGGCGCGCGGGCCGAATACGACGATTACGTCATCACCGCGCAAACAACGCTGCCCAAGCTGACTGGCTTGCGCCTCGAAGCCATCCCCGACGCCAGCTTGCCGCAAGGCGGGCCGGGCCGCGATCCTTACGGCAACTTTCTGCTGACCGGGATGGAAGTCACCATCACCTCTGCCAACGGGGGCGGCCAGCCGGTCGCGTTCAAAGATGTGCGCGTGGACGATGCGGCTATCCGGCCCGAAGCCAAAGACTTTTTCGCTGACAGACGCAGCACCGCCGTCAGCGACCGCCCCGCCGGCTGGTTCATCAACGCGACCGCTGATGAAGGCGCCCGTTTGACGCGCCAAGCCGTGTTCATCCCTACCGCGCCGCTTGCCTTGACCGGCGCGGTCACGCTGACAATCAAACTCAAACAGCAGGGCGGTTCGCTCTGCCAGAGCATCGGCCGCTTCCGCCTGTCCGTTACCGCTGCCGCCGAACCGGCGCGTGTCGTGGCCGTTTCCGCCCAACAACGCCGCTGGCTGGAAATGCCCGCCGCCGGACGCGCGGCCAAGCAGCACGAAGCCTTGACCGACCGCTTCCGCGCCAGCGCGCCGCTCTTCAAAGCGACGCGCGACCGGCTGGAAAAGCTGCGCGCTGAATTGCGGGCGCTCAACATCGTCACCGCGCTGGTGCTGGGCGAACAGAAAAGCTACGAACGGCCCTCGACTTTCATTCGCGAGCGCGGCAACTTTATGAACAAGGGCGAACAGGTCTTCGCCGCCGTGCCAACAGTGCTGCCGCCACTGCCCGACAATGCGCCCGCCAATCGCCTGGGCCTGGCGCTGTGGCTGGTCAATGAAAACAATCCGCTGACGGCGCGCGTCGCGGTCAATCGTTTCTGGGAGCAAATCTTCGGACGCGGCATCGTCGAGACCAGCGAGGATTTCGGCGCACAAAGTCAGCCGCCCTCGCATCCCGAACTGCTGGATTGGCTGGCGGTCGAGTTTATGAAACCCGCAGAGAAAGCCACTGGCAGAGGCTTTGGCTGGAGTATGAAGAAGTTGGTGCGTACGCTCGTGACCTCAGCGACGTATCGGCAGTCGTCGGCGTTAAATCCGCAAGCGGCCTCAAGCGGTGGCCGCAATCCGCAATCCGATGATCCTTACAACCGCTGGCTGGCGCGTGGGCCGCGTTTCCGTCTCGAAGCCGAAATGCTGCGCGACAATGCGCTGGCCGTCAGCGGTTTGCTCGCGCGCAAAATCGGCGGCCCGTCGGTGATGCCATTGCAACCCGAAGGCATTTGGAAAGCGCCTTACAGCAGCGAGAAATGGCAGATGAGCCGGGGCGCAGATCGTTACCGGCGCGGGCTGTACACCTTTGTGCGCCGCTCGTCGCCGCATCCGATGATGCTGAATTTCGATGGCGTCAGCCGCGAGTACTGCACCGTGCGCCGCACGCGCACCAATACGCCGTTGCAGGCCTTGAATGCGCTGAATGACGAAGCGCTGTTCGAGGCGGCGCGCGCGCTGGCCGAGCGTATGCTGAACGAAGCAAGCGGCGCTGTGCGCACGCGCGCGGCATACGGCCTGCGCCTGTGCGTCGCACGCTTGCCCAAAGCGGCTGAGCTTGACCGGCTGGCCGCGCTTTACCAACAACAACTCGCTTATTTCAACGCGCACGCCGCCGAGGCCGAGCGCGTGGTCAAGCACCAGATCAAACCCAACTCCAATTGCAGCACAGCGGAAATGGCCGCCTGGACGCTGGTGGCGAATGTGCTGCTCAATCTGGATGAAACATTGACCAAGCAGTAAACATGAAAAGCGCGCATGGAGTTCAGGCTTTAGCCTGCGGTTTGGCT
>JANOWX010000168.1:0-6771 GCA_031418175.1 Acidobacteriota bacterium
GGGCAGACACGCAGGTCTGCCCCTACGCTAACTTCAGCGCCAGTTCCGCGCGCAGGGCGTCCGGCGTGGTGAAGTGAATCGCCTGCATTCCGCACTGCCGCGCGGCCTCGACGTTGCCGGGTAAATCATCAATAAAGATGCACTCGCTGGCGGGCTGGCCGATGCGTTCCAGCAGGTGCGCGAAAATTTCCGGCTGCGGTTTGACCAGCTTCAAGCGGCCCGACAGCGCGACGTATTCGAACCATTGCAAAAACTCGAAGCGCGCCTCAGCGAACGGATAGGTCTCCGCCGACCAGTTGCTCAGCGCGAACAGGCGATACCCGCCGTCGCGCAACTCTCGCATGATTTCGACTGTCCCCTCGATGGCGCCGCCCAGCATCTCAGGCCAGCGTTCCCAGAAGGCGCGGATCGCGGTGGCGTGGTGCGGATATTGTTCACTCAGCAACGCGATGGCTTCGGCAAAGGGGCGGCCCGCGTCCTGTTGCGCGTTCCAGTCGGACAAGCCGACCTCGGCGAAGAAGGCTTCCAGCGCGGCTTCATCGGCGAACAGCTTGCGATACAGGTAGCGCGGATTCCAATCAATCAGCACGGCGCCCAGGTCAAAGATGATGACGGGGACGATGACAGATTTGTTCGGCAAGTTTTGTTGCGACTCCTTTTGCGTTATGGTGCGGAGGAAGGCTGCGCAGTTGACCAGACGGCGCGGCAAAATTCAACCAGGAGCGACACACGATGAGCACTGAAACCAATCACGAATTGACTGCGGCCGAACGCGAGTTCTTTGAGGCGGTTGACCGCAACACCGACGCCGAGCAACGCATCTTCGACGCGCTGCTCAACCTTGCGGACGACGATTACTACACGCTGCTGGAAATCGAAGTCGAGCACGTCTGCGGCCCGGCGCGCGTCCAGGTTTATCCCGAACGCGCGGGCACGCTGTACCGCTGTTTGAACTGCGGCGTGGCGGGCATTATCGGCGGCTGAGGCGCTGGCGGTTTGCGGTTCGGCTGCTTGAGCGAAACCTCGCCCGCCAAAGACTCATTTCCGGGCGCGCGGCGGCGCCGTGGCGAATGCATACAAATGACCGCCCGTGCGCAGGTACATCAGCCCGCCCGCAAAGGCCGGCGTGGCAAAGATCGGTTCGCCGAAATCCACTTGCCAGGTCACCTCCAACGCGGCGCCGGGGCGGATCACGGTGACTTTGCCTTCGCCCGAACTGGCGATGACCAGCCCGCCGGCCGTGACCAGCGAAGCGTAATACGGCCCATCGGCGTTGATGCGGCTGCGGTAGACCACCTTGCCTGACTCTCTGTTCATCGCGGTCAACACGCCGCCATTGCGAATCATAAACACCTGCTCGCCCAGCAAGGCGGGTGAGGGGACTTCGGGCACGCTGCGACCCTCTTTCCAGCGCACGTGCGTGAGCGTCGCGTCGCCCGTCGCGCCGGGCGCAATCGCCAGCATCCCATGTTCTCTTAAAGAACTGGCAACTTGTTTCTGCGCCGCCGCCCATTCGTCGCTGCTGACCTGGCTATCATTGTTCGGATCCAACAGACGTCCAAACCGCTTGTACATCAGCGGCCCGCTCGCGACGAGATCAAGACCTGGCCGGCCCACGGCGGGCAGGTCGGCGGGGAACTCTTCCAGGCTCAGCACGCCATCACTGTTCTTATCGTGTTTTGCCAGCAGTTCGGCGTGGGCTGGCCCCTGAAAGAACTGATCCGCTTCGCCAAAATTTGACCAGGTGGCGACGTACAACGCTTCGGCGGAAACGAGCGGCGTCGCGGCGCCGCTGGAAGGCGCCGTCATCCACCAAACCCGCTTGCCGTCGGCCAGGCTGTGGGCGACCACTTCGTCGCGGCGATGCAGCACCAGGTTGCCGTTCCACACGACAGGCGTCGCGTAGCTCTGTCCGCCGGGGCCAGCCGGGTTGACCTTGTTGACGAAACGCCAAACCTCCTTGCCGCTGCGGCGATTCACGGCGATCAAGATGGCTTTGGCTTTTTCATCCCGATTCAACACCACCAACTCGCCCGCCACCACCGGCGAGGTGCCTGAGCCAAACGAGGTTTCCGCCACGGGGAAAGGAAAGTTCCACACCGGCGTGCCATCCGGCTTGAAGGCGAACAGCCCGGCGGAACCGAAGTAAAAATACACGCGCTCGCCATCGGTCGCGGGCGTGCTGGTGGCTGGATTAGAGACTTGATGCGTCTTCTCGACGCCTTCGGCTGGAATGACGCGCTGCCAAAGCTGTTTCCCCGTCTTGGCGTGATAGGCCAGCGCCAACAGGGTTTTGGCCGCCGGGTCATAGCCGCTCAGGAAAAGATGCTCGCCCCAGATGACGGGCGACGAATGCCCCACCGGGGCTGCAATCTTCCAGCGCACATTCTTGGCCGGACCGAATTGCGCGGGCGGGGCCTGCTCGCAGACCCCGGCGGCATTTAGGCCGCGGAATTGCGCCCATTGTTTTTCCGGACTGAGTTGGGCCGGTTTCCCGGTGGGTTTTGCCTGCCCGTAACAAAACAGCGGCGCTGCCAACGCGAACAGCGCCGTCAGGACGAGAGTGGTGATGAACGATAATTTTTTCATGCGATCTCCTTGGCTTGGGGGATGCGGGGGACGAAGTCACCGCATGTCGAAAGTTGAATAGATAGTGAAATCCGCAATGGATCACGATTGGCTCAGCCGCACGGCCTTGTAACCACCTGCCGCGCGGTCTTTCAACCACCACACGGCAAAGATAACCAGCGGGATCAGCGCCAGCTTCGAGACGAACTTGAAGACTTCCGCCGCGCCCCAGGCGTCAAACACCGCGCCCATCTTCAGGATAATCACGCCCAGCGCGAACTGCCCGGCAAAGCCCATCAGGCCCATCGTCAACGCGCCGCCTTGCGGGAAGCGCTCCGAAGTGATGCCCAGCATCGTCGGCCACATAAAACACACGCCGACATAAAAGATCGTCGCCGCGATGTAGGCCGGCAACGGCGTGGTCACACCCGCCAGCATAAACAAGCCAATGCCCGCCAGCAGCACCGACACGCACATCATCCCAATCGGTGAAAGCTTGTGCGCAATCGGCCCGGCGAAATAACGCAGCACGAACATCAACAAACTGCCATAGACGAACACCATCGTGCCCGACATCTGCGCCGTGTTGCGCAAGACCGATTCCAGCAACTGGCCCGGCCCCAGCTCGATCGAGGCCGTCAGCATCATGCAAAACAGCAACAACAGAAAGGCCGGATTGCCGACGGTCTTGAACATTTCGCCGGTTGAGATGCCCGCAGCCATGCGTTCGGTTTGCGGGAACTGCTGGCCGAAAATCAGGAAGCCGTACACGATCGTAGGGATGATGACGATGCCCATCTTCACCTGCCACGACACGTTGAGCAGTCCCAGCAGGTACGCGATCAGTCCGCCGATAATCAGCCCGCCCGGCCACCAGGCGTGCAGCACGTTCAGCTTGTGGACTTTTTCGGTGGGATAGACGGTCGCGGTCAAGGGATTGATGACGGCTTCGACCAGGCCGTTGCCGAAACCGGCGAAGAGCATCGCCATGTAAAGCACGGTGTAATTCGGCGCGGCGATGAAAGCCAGTATGCCGCCGATGTGCAAGACCAACGCCAAGTAGAGCAGATTGCGCATGCCCAACGCATCCAACATCGGCGAGGCCGCCAGGATCGAAGCGGCGAAGCCGAAGAAGGCCATCGTCGAGACGAAGGCGTACTGTTCGTGACTCAAGCCATACGCGCCTTCGACGGCGGGGGCGATGTCGCCGCGAATGACAAAGATCATCGCCGTGACGACGAGCGAGAGACAACTGGCTAAAAAGAGCCTGCGTTGATTCATGCATTCCTCCAATGCTTGCTGCCGGCAATGCTTGCTGCCGGTGTCGAGTTGTGAATTCGGGATGGCGGTGTGGTCGCCGGGGAAAGTGGTACTACCAAAAGCGGGCGCGATTATGTAGGGAGGCTGCGGAAAATGCAAAAGTCAGATGGGCGTGAGCGCAGCGTTGAGTTTCTGCGCGGCAACGGCTGGCTGGACGCCGCTGACACGGATAAGTTTCTGTTTCGCCGTCGCGCCGGAAAGGATTTCGACGGCGGCGCGCGGCACGTCGAAGAACTTCGCCAGCCAGCGCATCAACTCATCATTCGCCGCGCCCTCCACGGGCGGCGCGGCCAGGCGCAATTTCAAGGCGCCATCCAATTCGCCGGCGATGACGGTTTGCGAGGCGCGCGGCTGGACGCGAACAGTGAAGGTGATCGTGTTATCGCGCGCCGTGAATTTGACCATCAGAAGAACGCGTTTTGCACGGCAGAGGCGACAAAACCCAGGATCAGAAACGCCAGCAAAAAGATCAACGGGCCGAGCCTGCCGCTGGAATCGAAGGAGTAAAGCACCGGGTAGATGCGCCGTCCCGCCCAATCCGCCGCGCGGTCGAACAGCCCGAACCAGGAGTAGATCACCAGAATCGTCATCAGCGCCATCAGGAAATAAAGCGCCGCCAGCAACACCGTCCCAATCACCGCACGCACGCCCTGCAACAGCGCGCCTTCACCGAAGTAATTCAGCGTCAGGCCGGTGCAACTCAGCAGAATCGCCACATCCTGCACCAGGCTGCGCAACAAGTAGAAAAACAGCACGAAGGCCACCAGCAACAACAACCACAGTGGATCGAAGCCGAAGGCCTGGCGGAGCGGCTGATAGAACTGTGATTGCTTGATCTCGTAAAACCATTTGTTGGTCGGGCGGCGCGCGTAATAGGCCAGCCGTCCGAACGGATTGAGATTGAACTTGTCTACGAGAAAGCGGATCAGCAGCAGCACCAGCACAATGGCCAGCGCAATCTGGATGAGCAGATCAGTGACAGCCGTCAGCCAAGCGGCCAACGTGAGCAAGCTTTGTCCAGCAGTAATGAGTGGTGACATAGAGGTGAGAAACGGGATGCGGGTTGATGTGATTCAAACGTAAGGCCGCGCGCCAAACAGCGCCGTGCCCACGCGCACAAAGGTCGCGCCTTCTTCCAGCGCGATTTCAAAATCGTTGCTCATGCCCATCGAAAGCTCGCGGAAGCTGGGGCCGACGACGCCAGCGTTGACAGCCGCATCGCGCAGTTCACGCAAACGGCGGAAGTAGGGGCGCACCGCTTCGGCATCATCCAAAAATGGCGGCACCGCCATCAGCCCTTTCAATTCGAGCGCGGCCAGTTTGCTGACGGCCTCGCACAGTGGCAACACTTCATTCGCCGCGACGCCAGCTTTTGAATCCTCGCCGCCCAGGTTGACTTCGAGAAAGACCGGCAGCCGTTTGCCCAACTCCGCCGCCGCCTGCGCTAGCTTTTCAGCCAGCTTCAAACTGTCCACCGAATGCACGGCGTTAAACAACACGACCGCGCGCCGCGCCTTGTTCGATTGCAGATGGCCGATCAAATGCCATTGCACAGACGGTTCGTTCAACTCGGCAATTTTGCCTTGGGCTTCCTGCACGCGGTTTTCGCCCAGCACGGTGACGCCCTCGGCGATGGCGGCGCGGATGCGCGCGGGTTCGACCGTTTTGCTGACGGCGACCAGCGTGACTTCGGCCACGTCGCGCCCGGTGCGCGCGCAGGTCGCCGCGATGCGTTGCCGGAGGGCGGCCACGTTTGCGCGGATGGCTTGCTGATGATCTAACGCGGGGCCGGTCATCGTCACCTCGACTGTGGGCTTATTTCTTGCCGCCGGCTTCGACGTAGGTTTGCCGGTGCTGAATGACGATCAGCTTGGGATCAATCTTGTCGCCCAGATTGGCCTTGACCTGAATCTTGCGGCGCTTCCCTTCCTTGCGCGTATTGCTCGGGATGTAACCGAGGCTGTATTGATTGCGCACGAGCGCCGAAACCCGTTGCAGCGCCGAGGAAATCTCGCCGGCAAAGGTGATCGGGATGTAATCGCCGCCGGTCGCGTTGGCGAATGTCTTGAGCGTGTTTTGCGCTTGCAGCATCGTCATGCGGTCGAAGGGGATGCCATTGATGTTGGTGCCACGGCCCGGATCGAGCGCCTGATCGTAGAGCTTCATAAACAGGTTGCCGGTGCCCAACACATAGATCGGGACGCCGGAATTTTCGACGATCTTGCGCGCCTCGTCGAAATTGATCTTGCTGAAGGTGTCGAGGCCGGAGCCGATGTAAAGAATGGCCGTGCGCGCGTTGACTTCGTAAAGCCCGGCATAATCGTCGGTCTCACCCTTGCCGCGGTTCTTGTCGTCATCGAGCACGACGCGGTCGCCCTTGCCGCCGCGCAGCACGAACTTCAGCGCGTCGAAGAAATTGCTCTCACTGAAAGCCGGGTTGTTGCGGATGAGCAGTTGAATCGCGCCCATCAGCTTCTGCTTGTCATCGGTGAAATCCACGATCGGCGTCGGGCGAATATCGAAGGCCACGATTGAGATAAAATCCTTTGGCTGCACAAACCGCGCCACAAATTCATAGGCGGGTCGCAAAATCTCTACGCGGCCATACTCAAAGTTGCCGCCCGCCGGGCTGCCCAGAATGTCAATCAGCTTGCTGTATTCGAGCAGCAGCACCATCGTCACGGGCGCTTCGGGCGTGGCGAAGTTCTCGATCTCCTGCTTGATCCCGTCTTCGTAAATCTCGAAGTCGTCCTTATTCAGCCCGCGCATGACCGCGCCGGTTTTCTTGTTATAAACGACGGCTTCGACGTTGACGACGTCGGTGCTGATGGTGATGGCTGTGACGGGCGCGGTCTTGTCCACCTTCTGCTCTTCTTTTTTCTG
>JANOWX010000169.1:0-2544 GCA_031418175.1 Acidobacteriota bacterium
ACCCCCCCCAAACATTTGTGGGGCGTTATCCACCCGCCCCCCCCCGCCCCAAACCCCCGCCCCGGGTCTCTTTACTTCAGGCTCAATTCACGCTGGCCGCCGCCGCCGCCAGATTGCGGGTGAAGATGCGCGTGCCGGGCGCGCTCTGTCCACCCAGGCCTATCCCCACCCCAACGTTTGAGGTCACACAGTAAAGCCGAGTGCCCGCCGCTAAGATTTGGTTCAGCGCCGGTTCATCCAAGCCTTGGCTGAGCGGCAGCCAATCGCTGCCGTCATCGCGCGAGGTGTAAACGCCGCGTCCATAAGGCGCAAGATAAAGCTTCCCATTCACGGCGACGGGCGGCAACAAAGTCAGCAATGGCGCGGGCAGAACGATCTGGTTGAGCAGCGTTGGCGGCACGTTACTTGGTTGAGCCGCCGTGAGAGCTTGCCGCAATCCGCCCAAAGTGATGATCGGGATACCCAGCAAATTCGGGAAAGGCGTCGGCACACGTTGCCAGCGCTCGCCCTGATTGGTCGAGCGGAAGAGGCCGAACGCGCTGTTGGCATAGAGCGTCGTGCCGCCGACCGTCAGGCTGGTAATCGAATAGAACTGCGCGAGACCGCTGACGGGCACGCCCAAGCCTTTGTTGACGGGCGTCCACGTCGCGCCATTATCGGTGGAGCGAAAGACGCCTTCGCGGGGTTCGATTTGTTGCGCGGCATCCGCTGCTGTTTGATCCTCAGCTTCGGGCGCGTTGAACGCGGCTTCGACTTCCGCCGGGTCGAGCATGGCTGACGCGAGGATGCCGCCGGTGCGCCCGATGATGCTGGCGAAGAGCGTGTCGCCGTTGAAGACCACCGAGGTCACGGTGGCGATGGTGAAGAAGGGCTGTTCGCCCGGCGGCGCGCTGAGCGGCAAATTGCCATTGATCGCGGTCCAGCTTGCGCCCTGATTGGTCGAGAGGAACAGCGCGAAGGGCGTGGCCACGACCAGTCTGTCGCCGCGCACCGCAATGCCGTTGATGACGCGAATCGCGGGCAAGCCGTTATTGATCGCCGTCCACACGGGCGAAGACCAAACCCCACCGCCGTCTATGCCCGCCAGTAATAAATCAACAAGCGCAAACGCAGGCCAGGTGGCCGTCAAGGCATTGGTGCGTCGTATGCCGGGCAAGCCATAGTCCGCCAGTTTCCAATCAGTGCCGCCGCCCGGCGCGCGAAAGATGCCGTCATCGGTGCCCGCCAGTGTGGCGTTTTCAACCCCCAACAAGCTGTTCACGCGCCTGCCCTCCAACCCGGCGGCGCGCCACGCCAGCGCGCCCAGCGGCGGCAACGCCAGCGGCACGTCGAGTTCTTGCGGCGTGAACGTCACGCCTTCGACTTCGATGGCCAGCCGCAAGCGCGTCAAGCCGAGAAAGCTGCGCGGCACTTCCAGATTGATTTGCTCCAGGCCCGGCGACACCGCACCGACAAAGGCGGGCGTGGTTTCGTAGCCATTGGCCAGCACGCGCACCAGTTCGTTCAAATTGCCATCGCGGTTCGGATCAGGCGCATTGCGCAAGCCGGTGGCGAAGAGCGACAAAAAGAGGCGGTCGCCCGGCGCGCCGAAATCCAGCGGACGCGGCACGAGCACGCCGTTCTCAACCGTGAAGAGCGGCTCGTTCGCGCGCGTCCCATCGGCCCGCACGCGCAACACCGTGCCGGCCGGCAAGCCACTGCCTGAACCGTTGGCGGTGAAGATGCCCGGCGCGACCGGCGCAACCAGCGGGCTGCTTTCTACTGAACGCGTGCCATCGCTGGCGAGCACCTCGATCATTGGGTTGTTTTGAGCCCCACGAGCGTTAAAAGGCAAACTGTTAGTTTGCCCTGGCCTCGGCAATCAAACCGTTTGCGGGCCGCCGGTCGCTCTGCTCGCCACGCCAGGGCAAACTAACAGTTTGCCCTACATTTCCCGGTTCAATTCCCTGAACAGCCACGCCCGCGCCAAGCCCCATTCGCGCATCACGGTGCGCGGCGAAGTCTTCAATACCTCGGCGATTTCTTCAACGCTCAAGCCGCCGAAAAACTTCAACTCGACGATCTTGCACTTGCGCGCATCGAGTGCGGCCAGGCTTTGCAAGGCGTCATCCAGCGCCAGAAAGTCGGCCTCGCGTTGCACCGGCAAAGACAAGGCTTCGTCAAAGGCCACCTGACGCTGTTTGCCGCCGCGCTTTTCATAATCGCGCTGGCGCGCGAAATCCACCAGCACGCGCCGCATCAATTGCGCCGCCACGCCGTAAAAGTGCGCGCGGTTTTCCCACTTGGCTTCCTTCCAATTGGCCAGGCGCAAATAGGCTTCGTTGACCAGCGCCGTGACTTGCAGCGGATGCCCCGGCAGTTCACGGTTCATATAACCGCGCGCCAGCCGGTACAACTCGTCATAGACGTGCGGGATCAAGCGCTCCAACGCCTGTTGGTCGCCGTTGCTCCACGCCTGTAAGAGCCCCGTCACTTCTTTTGGCGAAACCTGCTCCACAACATCTCCGTGTCAGTAGCCCGACCGTGAGGGAGGGCTGGCTTGGC
>JANOWX010000170.1:0-5683 GCA_031418175.1 Acidobacteriota bacterium
GATACCCAAGGTGTCGCGGCATCAATCCAACAAACTCAGGGCGTCCTACGCCACTGAACTACGTGTCTGCGCCACTCAAATTTTGAACCGCAGCGCACGAAGGAAATTCACTGTGGTGCTGACTGACCGGGAATTCCTGGCCAGACCACGCCCAGCCGTTTGTCGGGCAAACTCAGCGGCAGACAGGCCATCGCGCGCGTTTCGAGCGGCGTGAGCGGATGCAAACGGTGGCGCGCTTTGTCAACGTCGGCGACGGTGCGCGCGCGCCCCGTCGTCAGCACTTCGCGCGAAATGCCGTGCTGGCGCGGCAGCCGCCAGGCGGGATCGAAATAGCCGTCCGGGTAAGCCAGCCGGCTCAGGAATTTGCCCTGCTCGTCGGCGTCAATCAGCACCACGGCGCTGGCGCCCGACGCGGCTTTGATCTCGCGCACGATCTGCGCCTGCAATTGGCGCGGCTGCTGGCCGGCGTCGAAGCGGTCGCTGGCGGTGTAAAAGCGGTTGAGCAATTGCGTGTGCGCGACCGCCGCCGCCGCCGTGTTGGCGAATGAACGCAACAACGGCAATTCAGCCGGGCGGATGGGCGCGCGATTGAATTTGTTGTCGGCGAGCAGCAAGCCGATGGCGCGTTGGTGCGCCACTAGCGGCGTCACGGCCAATTCGGCCCCCGGCTGCAATTCGGCCAGCAGTTTCGGCGGCAAGACGGCGTATTCCTCTTCTTTCAACACGTGTTCGGCGTGGCCTGCCAGCGCGGCAAAGAGCCAGGCCGCGCGCGGGTCGTCACGCTCGAAATCCAAGCGCCGCGCCACGGCGGCCAACTCGGTCCGCGGCACGCCGTCAGTGCGCAAGCGTGCCAGGTAGCTTTGAAAATCAGCCAACGTCTCCGCCGCCAGGTTTTCCCAGATGTGCTGGGCGGCGGCCTTGTCGGTTTGCCCAATGCCCAGGCGGCCCGACAGACATTGGCCGCTTTCGTCCAGCATCAGCACCAAGGCGCGGTTGAAGCGCAAGCCGTAACTGGCCGTCACGCTGGTCAGCAGCGCGTGCAACACGGGCGCCTCGTCATTGGCCTCCTGCACGAAACGCGCCAGTTGATATAGCAGTTCGGCCTGCGCCAGGCGTTGGCGTTCGGTCTCCTGCGCTTGCCAGCGTTCGATCAACAGCGTGATCTGCGCCGCCACCGCTTCGACCAACTCGCGCGCTTCCAGCGTCAACTGGCTGGCCGCCGTATGCTCCGCTTCGCCCACGGCCAGCAAGCCGATCACTTTTGTCCCGCGCACCAGCGGCGCCAGCAGCAGCGCGCGCAGGTCGCTCTTCAGTTTCAATTGGCGGGCCAGCTTGCGCAGGTTCGGCTGCAAGGCCGGGTCTTCTTTACTGAGCAAACGCGGCAGCCCGCGCGCCAACAGCGCCGCTAGGCCCGGATAATCGTCCACGTGAAAACTTTGCCCGATGCCCGGCTCCCAATCCGGCGCTGGCGGCGCGTCAGACAACTGGCAGGCCGCCGCCGCGCGAATGGTCAGCGTCTGGCGCTGTTCGTCATAGAGCAGCACGCGGCAAAACGCCTGCGGGAAGAGCGCGGCCATCTCCCGCGCCAGTTCGCGCAAGCCCTCGGCCAGCGAGGTCGCGGTCACCAGGATGTTACTGGCGCGCAGCAACACCCCCAGCCGCTGCGACAAGCGCCGGTCTTCAAAATACCCGACGCCCCAATCCCACACGCCGCGCTCGTCGTAATGCCGGTGCGCGCTCAAACTGATCGGAATCACCTGCCCGTCGCGGCTGACGACGTTGCATTCGTAATCTGCAAGCTGCCCGCCCCGTTCGGCCAGCAGCCGCCCGATGCGCGCCGGTTCATCCGCATCCGCGTGCAGCTTGTGCACTTTCAGGCCGCGCGCTTCGGCGGCGCTGTAACCGAAGATGTCCGCCGCGCGCTGGTTGAAAGTTTGCACATTGCCGCGCCGGTCAATCGAGACGGCGGCCAGCGGCAGTTTCTCGATCATCAATTCGTGGCGGGCATGCGCGCGTTGCAATTCCGCCAGCAATTCGTGCTCTTTGAGGGCGGCGGCGGCCTGCAAGCCGAAGAGCGCCAGCGGCTGCCAATCGCGCGGCTCGATCGGACGGCCTGAGTATTTGTTATCCGCGCAAATCTGGCCGAGCAATTTGTTTTGCCAGAGCAGCGGCACGCACAACCATTGCGCGACGCCGTCCTTGCCCAGCCCGCGTTCGGCATGCGTTGGCATGCCCAGTTCGTAGACGCAGACGCGCGGGCGCGGATCGTCGCGCAACTGCTGCCAGTATTCGTCCTCGTCCACACCCCAGCGCACTTGCCGGAAATCTCCGCTCATCCCGACCTGCGCCTTGCCCAGCAATTCCCTGCCGTCATCCGACAGCCGCAACAGCCGCACGCGCTCAAAGCCCAAGCGCTGAATCCCCGTGAGAATGCGCAGCAACGTTTCCTGTTCATCCAGCGCGCCGTGCAATTCGGCGCTGCTGGCCAACAAACTGGCAAAGACTTCCTGCTCGCTGCTTGCGGCCTGGCGCTGGGCTTGTTCGGCCAGCAAACGCGCCAGCACGGCTTGGAATTCCGCCGGCGCGATCGGCTTCACCAAATACGCATGCGCGCCCGCCCGCAAGGCCGCCGCCGTCCAGCGGCGCTCCGTGCCCGTCAGCAAGATGCTGGCGCAAGCGGGACTGCGCGTTTGCAGGGCGGCGAGCAATTCTGCCCCGCCGTCCCGGGCCGTCAGGAACGTCTCGTCCACCAGCAAGGCCTGCGGCCAGACCGGCGCGGCCAGCAAGTCCGCCGCCTCCGCGAACGTGACGACCGCACAGCCGAGCGCGCGCGCCTGTGCGGCCAGCACCGCCCGCGCCGCCGCCGCGGGCAACGCTAGTCCCAGCGTCCAGTTTGTGATGGTGTTTCCGGCAACCACGCTACAACTCCTCCGCTGCGGAACAAGACCGCGCGGTTCGTGTTGTGTTCGATAAAACGCTTGACCGGTGAGGGATTGAACGGCGGCATCATAGCCCAGATTGGCGGCGAACGCGTCGGGCGCTTGGCTTACATTCGGCTTACAAAACCGCCTGCAACCAGCGCCGGTTGCAGCCGCGCAATTTCGGCAGAATGCGCCACCCTTTTCCTAACATTGACAGCGCCGCCCCGGCAGCATACTTTGTGGCCGCTGGCGTAAGCGAACGCCGCGCCCACGCAGCGCCGCATTCCTCGTTACCAAACCCATAACCTAATTTTTTCGGGAGCTGTTCAATGCACAGACTGAACCGTCGCACTGGCAAACTGCTGTTGATCGCGTTGGCTGCCGCTGGCTTGCTCACGAGCCAGGCCTGGCGCCCGGCGCCCGGCGCCGCCCAATCCGCTGAACTGTTCAACCAGAAAGTGCAGCCGATCTTCGCGGCTAATTGCGCCGGTTGCCACGGTGCGCAAATCCAGCGCGGGCGGCTCGATCTGCGCAGCGAAGCGGCCATCTTGAAAGGCGGCTCGCGCGGCCCGGCGGTCGTGCCCGGCGCGCCTGATAAGAGCGTGTTGTACCGCATGGCCGCGCATCTGGAAGAACCCGCGATGCCGTTTGGCGGTGACAAGCTGAGCGCCGCCGACCTGGCCGTGATTGCCGAATGGATCACGAAACTCGCGCCCGTGGCGGCGGCCAATCACGTTGAGACCGGCCCACCGACGCGCCAGCCCGGTTACAGCATCACCGCCCAAGATCGTCAATTCTGGTCATTCGTCAAACCGCTGCGTCCGGCGCTGCCGGCGGTCAAAAACAAGGCTTGGGTACGCAACGAAATTGATGCCTTTGTGCTCGCCAAGCTCGAAGCGAACGGCTTGCAACCTGCCGCCGCCGCCACGCCGCGCGAACTGTTGCGCCGCGTCTATTTCGATCTGACCGGCCTGCCACCCACGCCCGAAGAGATGGCGGCGTTTTTGAAGAACCCTTCTGAACAGGCCTATCGCACGGTCATCGAAAAATTGCTGGCGAGCCAGCATTACGGCGAACGCTGGGGCCGCCACTGGCTCGACCTGGCGCGCTATGCCGACAGCGGCGGTTATGAGTTCGATTACGACCGCCCGCACGCTTGGCATTACCGCGATTACGTCATCAAGGCGTTCAATGCCGACAAGCCCTTCGATCAATTCATCCGCGAGCAATTGGCGAACGATCAACTGGCGGGCACGGATGCGCCCGAGGCTTTGATCCCGACCGGCTTCTGCCGCAACGGGCCGACGGTGGACAACGCCAACAACGAAGAGACGCGTACCGACGAATTGGACGACATGGTGGCGACGACTTCCTCCGTGTTGCTGGGGCTGACGGTGGGTTGCGCGCGCTGCCACGATCACAAGTACGACCCGATTCCGCAGCGCGATTACTACCGCATGCAAGCCGTCTTCTTCCCTTTCAAGAAGACAGAAAAGATTTTCGCCACGCCCGCCGAACAGGAAGCGCACAAGGCGTTGAACAAAACCTTTGACGAGCGGGTCAGGCCCTTCCGCCAGCAAATCGCCGAGATCGAGCGGCCCGTGCGTGAGAAGCTGCTGCGCGAGAAGATCGAATTTCACGTCAAGCTCGCCAAAAACTCGTCCGGCTTTGGCGAACTGACCGAAGAACAGTTCCGCACAGAGACGGCCCAGCGCTTGAGAAAAGAAATCAACCTGCAACCCGAAGAGATCGAAGCCGAACTCGCGCCCGCCGCCGTGCAACAACGCAAAGAGTTGCAAAAGCAGATGGACGAGATCAACAAACAGCGCCCGAAACCGCTGGATGCCGCGATGGGCGTGACTGACGAAGAGAATCCCAAACAGGCGTATCTGATGCGGCGCGGCGACTGGCGCAACAAAGGCGAAGCGGTCTCGCCAGGCGTGCCCGTCATCATTAGCGAAGGGGTCAGCGACGGCCAAGACCTGGCGCTGCAAAACCGCCGCAAACAACTGGCCGAATTCATCGCCAGCCCCGCCAATCCGCTGACAGCGCGCGTCGCGGTCAATCGCATCTGGCAATATCATTTTGGCCGTGGCCTCGTGCGCACGCCCAGCGATTTCGGCGCGACCGGCGACCGGCCCAGCCATCCCGAATTGCTGGACTGGCTCGCCACCGAATTCGTCAAGCAAGGCTGGAGTTGGAAAGCCATGCACCGGTTGCTGCTGCGCTCAAACACCTATCGCCAGTCCTCGCAATTCGACGAAGCCAAAGCCGTCAAAGACCAAGAGAACCGCTTGCTCTGGCGCTTCAACCCGCATCGTATGGAGGCCGAAGTGTTGCGCGACAGCATCCTGGCCATCAGCGGCAAGCTGAACACCGAGATGTACGGCCCCGGCATTTATCCGCGCATTGACCCTGACATCATCAACACCGGCTCGCGTCCGCGCTGGCCGCTGGATGCGAAGGACAACCACGCCACCTTCCGCCGCAGCATTTACATCTTCGTCAAACGCTCGGTGCCGGTGCCGCTGCTCGAAGTCTTTGATTGCCCGGTCACGGTGGTGCCCGCGCCTGTACGCGCGATTTCGACCGTGTCGCCACAAGCGCTGGCGCTGATGAACAATCAATTCGTGCTGGAACAAGCGGGCTTTCTGGCTGAACGTGTTGTCAAAGAGGCAGGCGCACAGACGCGAGCCCAAGTGCGGCGCGCCTTCGAACTGGCGCTGAACCGCGCGCCCAGCGTGAAAGAGTCACAGTGGGCG
>JANOWX010000171.1:0-1960 GCA_031418175.1 Acidobacteriota bacterium
CTGTCTGGGTCTGGATCCTGGTAGGGCTGCTGGCGTTGTTCATGCTGGCGGGGGTCGCGGTGGTGGCGACGGGGGTGTTTGTCGCCAATCAGGTGGCCAGCAGCCCGGTGGCGGCGATGGCGAAGATTGCGGCGCTGGCGAACCCGAATATTGAAGTACTGGCTGTTGATGAAGCGACGGGAAAGGTGACGATCAAGGACAAAGAGACGGGGAAGACCGTGACGCTTTCGCTGGACGATTTGAAGCAGGGGAAGCTTGAGGTGAGCAGCGAGGAAGGGAAGAAGGAGTTGCTGAATAAGAAACCTGAGCCAAAGCCTTGAGGCGCGCCAGTCGTGCGTGCCCACGCGAGCAGGGCCGTGCCGAGCCAGCGCAAAAACTGACTGTAGTAAAGAAAGCGCGCGCCAGCTTTCGAACCACAGGGGCCTACCAGCCGCCGCGCGCGTGGTTTGTTTGACCGGACTTGCGCCGGCGCGGGATGACTGCCTGGACAAGGCCTGTTGCACGCACGCGCCCTCCGTATAAAGGGCGCGTCTCCGGCACAGCCGTGTGCTCAGCAGGCGGAAGCCGAGGTTGTTGTTGCGGTTGTCCGGCGAGTTGTTGTTGCGCTTCGCCGCACGGCAGTTCGCGGCGGTGTTGTTCCAGTTGCCGCCACGATTCACCCGGTTCGCGCCTGATTCGGCTGTCACCCCAAACTCATCCCAAATTTAATGACCCTGACCGGAGTTCCGCTTGCAGACGGAATAGTTCGGGTTCGAGGTTGAAATAAAGCCGCGCCACAGCCGGGTTGGCTTTCTTGCCCAGGCAGGTTTTATGGGCGGACAGCAAGAGGTTGTCGAAAGCAACAACTCGGTCGAATAAATAGCCGTGACGTTTCATAGTTGCTCCTGTTGCTTGATCCAACTGCCGATCATCTGGCCGACTTCGTTGATGGAGCGCGCCGCGTGCTCGTAACTGGTGGTTGAGAGGTAACGTAATTTGTGACTGAGGCGCATTAACACTCGCAGCTTTTCAAGCCGCAGATTGATCCGCCTTAGCACGGCGCGTTTTTCCTTGCTGTAGCGCGCTTCGATCAAGTCTTCAACCGTATCAAGGGCTAGCCCTTCGATGCGTTGGCAAAAGCTGAAGCGCGCTTGCTTGGGGAACTTAGCGGTTGTCTGAAAGAGCCATTCGACAAATTCCAGCCATTTCACAAAGGCGGGCAGTTCGGTGTCAGGTTGCGTTGCGGGTGGTCTGGGCATGGTAACGAATGCTCGCTGATTGACCGCCCTGAAAGGGCGACATTCAATAGCCGGGGGCAGCGCCCCCGGAAGGCGCGGCGTGACGGCCCGGCCCTGAAAGGGCCGCATCCGGCTTCAACTCCACAAATACCGTTCGTCGTATTCGACGCCGTACTTTTGCAACAACTCGATCAACTCAGCCTCGAACGTGACCTGTTGATGATGAAGTTTCTGTTTCGCCAAATAGGCCCGCACGCTCGGCACTTGCGATTGTCCGAGCGAAAACGCGCCGTACCCGTCCTGCCAATAAAACCCGGCAAACTCCCGGCCTTTGGTCTTGATCCATTTGGAGGAATCCTGTTTCAAATTCTGCAACAGGTCTTTCAAGGCGATGTTTTTAGACAACGAAACCAACAGATGCACGTGATTCGCCGTGCCGCCCGATGCCAGCAACACCGATTCGTGATTGGCGGCGATCCCGCCGAAATAGGCGTATAGCTCCGGCTCGACCTCCGGCGTGATCAATTCCGCGCGGTGTTTGGTTGAAAAGACAATGTGCACGAGCAAGCTGGTCAACGTTTGGGCCATGGCATTTCTCCTGACCACAGATGCGGCCCTTTCAGGGCCGGAAGGTCTTTGCGCTCTTCCGTGGGCGTTGCCCACGGCTATTGAATTCTGCCCTTTCAGGGCCGTTGGTGGGGTCACGGCGCTCCGCACGCCCTGTTTCGTTGCAAAGCGTAAAG
>JANOWX010000172.1:0-2485 GCA_031418175.1 Acidobacteriota bacterium
CGATAAGCCGCTTGTTGGGGAAGCTGCCGCGAAGCGACGGCTATCAAGCGAAACCCCGTTGCACTCAATCCGTCATAAATCGCCTGACATTTGACACGAGCATCAGTGTCCAAAGGCTGCGGCTGTCCATTCACTTCAAACTGCGTGCAGCAAGTCAGCACGCTTTCGGGCGCACCCTTGGTAATCAACCGCACCTCGCCCTTCGACTCGGTAACGCCCTTCGACCCGGTAACGATAGAAAGCCGCCGCCGCTCAAAGTCGAAGGGGATTTCATCCACTTTGCGATACCCGCCGATGTCCAGCGGATCGTGCGCAAGAATCGCCACGTTGATCGGATTCTTCACGCCTGATTCGTAAGTGGCGTTGAGATAGCCGAGCAGTAACGTGCGGTCTGAGGGATTGCCGAGCGCGTCCAAATGCTGATTGAGCGTCATCTCGCCGCTGGTCAACGTGCCGGTCTTGTCGCTGCACAGCACGTCCATGCTGCCGAAGTTTTGAATGGCTTCCAGATGCTTGACGATGACCTTTTGCCGCGCCATGTGCAGCGCGCCACGCCCCAGCGTGACGGTCGTAATCATCGGCAAAAATTCCGGCGTCAATCCCACTGCGAGCGCCAACGCAAAGAGAATGGATTCCAGCGGGTTGTGCCGCATCACGATGCTGATTAGCAGCACAAAAAAGACCAGCAAGAAGATGGTCTTCATAATCAAATAACCGAACTGTTTCGAGCCGCGTTCAAATTCAGTCTCGGGCGGTTTGGAAGAAAGACGCGCAGCAATATCGCCAAAGGCTGTGGCCGCGCCCGTCGCAGTGACTAACGCGGTCGCCGTTCCACTGACAACTGAAGTGCCCAGAAAAACCGCGTGAGGATCATTCGCAGAATTCTCTGTCGTCGTGGCAACCACAGCGTCTTTGGCTGCCACTTCTTTTGCCACAGGCAACGATTCGCCGGTGAGCGCCGCCTGATTGACGTGCAGGTCTTTCGCTTCTAGCAGGCGTGCATCGGCGGGCACGAGGTCTCCGGCAGAGAGCCTGAACACATCGCCCGGCACGACTTCGCGCCACGGCAATTCAACCCATTTGCCATCGCGCAACAGCGTAGCCTTCGACGCAACCTGTCCGCGCAATCGTTCAGCCGCGCGTTGCGAATGCCACGTCTGATAGAAGTTGATGACGATGCTGACGACGACCATCAGCCCGATAATCGTAGCGTTGACGATTTCTCCGACGAAGGCTGAGACCGCGCTGGCGATCAACAGGATGATGACCAACGGGTTCGCAAAGAGCAGCAGCACCTGAATCAACCCGGCTGCGCGTTTAGGCGGCGCTTGTTCTTCGCCAGTTGCGCTTTGGCTTCCTGCGTAGTCAGGCCACGTTCATCGCGGTCAGGCTTTTCAGATGGAGTTACAGTTATTTCCGGCATGCTCGTCTCCTTACGGACTCACTTCCTTTGGTTGGCCTCACAATATTGAAAACTACTTCCCTTGCGCGACGGAATTCCATCGAACGATGACCGGCTCTTCGATGCGCTGATGATCGTAACCAACCATACTGAGCGAAGCCGTGCTGAGCAGAAATCGTTGCGCCTGGCTGACGGGCAAACCGATCCAACGTGCCGCCAGTGCGCGTCCGAAATGACCGTGCGTGAAGAGTGCAATCGTTCCTTCCAATTTACGCAGCCGCGCAATCAATCGGTCGGCGCGTTCAGCAATTTGAACGGGTGATTCGCCGCGCGGGCAGCCATCTTGAAAGAGATTCCAGTCGGGTCGCGCCTGGCGAATGTCGGCGGTGCGCTGCCCTTCGTAATCACCGTAATCCCACTCGGCCAAATCCGGTTCAAGCTCAGCGCGTTCCGCTAATCCGACCAGCTTGCACGTCTGCCAGGCGCGTTGGCGCGGACTGCTCAACACGCGGTCGAAACTCACCGCACGAAGCTCCGCCGCCAGCTTGCGGGCTTCCTGTTCGCCTTGCTCGGTCAGCGGAATCTCGGTGCGTCCGGTGTGTTGCCCTGAGCGCGACCAGGCGGTTTGTCCGTGTCGAATTAAGTAAAGTTGCGAAAGCATACGTTGGCGTCAATTACCCAAAATTGTTAGAACAAGATGGCATCTTGTTCCTTCATCAGCGCAACAAGATGCCATCTTGTTCTACCGCCCTTGCACCTGATTTTTATAACAACTAAAGCTCGCTGAAATCGCTTGTCCAATGCCAGTTTTTGATTTCGGGCAAGTCCTCGAAATGTTCGCGCGTATAAACTTGATGTTCGGCCAGCTTCGCTTTGAACAGGTCAATCAAATCGGTCGCCTGCGCGTGCAAGCGCGGAATGTATTTCAACGCTTCAATCGCCAAGTGGTAGCGGCTCATCCCATTGAGTACGACCATATCGAACGGCGTCGTCGTCGTGCCTTCGTCTTTGAAACCGCGCACGTGAAAGCGCGCCGCGTTGGCGCGTCCGTGCAGCATGCTATGAATCGCCCACGTGTAGCCG
>JANOWX010000173.1:0-7056 GCA_031418175.1 Acidobacteriota bacterium
GTTGGAACGGATCGAGCAGGGCAAGCAAACACGCTTGCAACAGGTCGGCGACAAGGTGACGCAAGTCGTGCGCAAGGCCTTGCGGCTGGGCGATGACAGCATCGTCATCAAAGGCATTGACGAAGTGCTGGTGTACCGCACGCGTTGCTGCAATCCGATTCGCGGCGAAGAGATCATCGGCTACATCACACTCGGCAAAGGCGTGGCGGTGCACCGAAAGAGTTGCAAGAATGTCGCCAACCTGCTGGTCAACCGTGAACGCGTCGTCGAAGTGGATTGGGCCGGCGGGAACGGCAAGGCCGGTGACAAGCCGGAACAGTACGCGGTCAAACTGGTCGTCACGACCGAAGACCGCCAGGGCATGCTGGCCGCGCTCGCCAACGCCATCGCCGACATCAAGACGAATATCACCGAAGCCCGCACCGAGATATTCAACGATGGCAGCGCGCAGATTGACATCACCGTGGACATCAGCGATGTCAAACACCTCGACCGCGTCGCGGGCGCGCTGAAAGGCGTCGCGGGCGTGATGGCGGTCGAACGCGCCGAAAATGTGCGGCAAGCTGCGGGCTTGCCGCAGGTTTGATAATTGGAAAGTGGCGCATTCAAGAGAGAAAAGCATGGAGTTCAAGCTTTAGCTTGTCAGCCCCGCCTGTGGCGGGGCAGCAGCCTGAAGGCTGAACTCCATGCTCTTGCCGCTGGGCGCTCATCTCACCCGTTGAACCAGTAACCAGTAACGATAATCGTATCCACCGGCAATCAGCAGATTTGCCGAACATCAGAGGAGTTTCCTGCATGACCGCTCGCTTTATTCACCAGCCTTGGCGCCAGCCCTGGTTTGTCCTGACTTTGCTTGCCAGCTTAATGCTCAGTCTTGCTTGGTATTCGACTACTGCACCTGCCGCCGCCGCCCAATCCAAGCAGCGCCAGAAGTTGCGCAAAAAGCAGGAAGCGCAGCGCAAACTACAGAACCGAATTGCCGCCCGCAAGCCGGAAAGCGCCGTTGCCAGGCAGCAAGAAAAGCCGCGCGGCCCACGGTTGCAGCAAGAAGCCGAGCCACGCGCAAGTCTGTTTGAGGCGGATTACCCCAGCAACGGCAGACTGCCTCAGCGTTATGACTCACCGGCGGAAGCCGCGCGCTTTTTCAAATTCAAACGCCTGCCTGAAAACGCCAAGGAATTGCCGCTTGAAAAATATGAGGAAGCCTATGCGCAGATGCGCCAGATGCCGGTCTTCGCCAGCGCCACTGAACAGTTCTTGACCGCAGGCGCGGCCGTCACCGAGCCCTTGACCCGCAGCGCCGCCGACCCCGGACAAATCAACCAAACGACCTGGAACCCGCTGGGGCCGGGCAATATCGGCGGACGCACGCGCGCGCTCGTCATCAACCCGCAAGACCCGCAGGTGATGTATGCCGCCGGCGTTTCGGGCGGATTGTGGAAGACGACCAACGGCGGCCAAGCCTGGACGCCCAGCGGCGACCGGCTGGCCAACCTCACGGTCAGTTCATTGCTGCTCGATCCCACCAATCCGAATGTCATTTATGTCGGCACGGGCGAAGGAGTGTCAGTTGCTGAGGAAGATACGCTGGGCGATTTTCGCGGGGCCGGGATTTTCAAAAGCACGGATGGTGGCGCGACGTTCACGCTCTTGGAAGGCACGCGCAATCAGAATTTCTATTTCGTCAACGATCTGGCGATCAGCCCGTCGAGCAATCAACGGCTCTACGCCACGACACGCGTGGGAGTATTTCGTTCAGTGGATGGCGGCAATAATTGGACGCGCGTGCTCAATCCGCTCAACATTGACGGCGATGTTGTGACGGGCGGCTGTTACGATGTCGCGCTTCGCACTGACAAGACGGATGCTGACCGTGTCTTTGCCGCTTGTGGCACCTTTGAAGATGCGTCCATTTACCGCACGAATAACGGCGCGGGCGACGACGTTTGGCCGCGCGTGTTCACCGAACCCGGCATGGGCCGCACCGCCTTGGCGCTTGCCCCCTCAAACCAAGACGTCATTTACGCCATCGCGGCGGAAGTGGAGAACCGCACGTTCGTCAATCAACTGCACGCCGTTTTCCGTTCGACCAGCGGCGGCGACGCCAACACCTGGACGGCGCAGGTCCGCAATACCAGCGCGAATAAACTCAACCGTTCGATCCTCTCATACACAGTCCCTTCCTTTGGCACGTTTGCGACGGATTGCGGTTATGGCCTGGAAGACGTGTATCTCGGCCAAGCCTGGTTCGATCTGGTGCTGGCCGTTGATCCGCTCGATCCCCAGCGCGTTTGGGCCGGCGGCATTGACCTGTTCCGTTCGGATGACGGCGGCGCGAATTGGGGACAGGCCACGCACACTTATCAGGCACGCGAGAATCCGCAATACATCCACCCCGACCAGCACGTGCTGGTGTTCCATCCGCAATACAACGGCACGACGAATCAGGTGATCTTTGCCGGCAACGATGGCGGGTTGTGGCGTTCGGATAATGCGCGGGCAGGCGTGGCGACAGGCAATACCGCGCCGTGCAAAGCCAGCAATACGGCGGTCAATTGGCGCTCGCTCAATAGCGGCTATGGCGTGACGCAGTTTTATCACGGCGCGGTCGCGCCCGATGGCAAGAGTTATTTCGGCGGCACGCAAGACAACGGCACAGTGCTCGGCACTGACCAGCAAGGCGGCAATGCCTGGCGCGAAATCAATGGCGGCGATGGCGGCTATGTCGCGGTTGACGCCGCGAAACCAGGCACTTTGTACAGCTACGTGGTGGCCGACCCCTTTGCGTTTTTCAAAAGCACGGATGGCGGTGCGACCTTCAGCCTGGCGCGCTCTGGCATCGGTGGCGACTCTGGCCAATTCATCACCCCACTGGCAATTGATCCGAGCGACGCGGCCCGCTTGTGGACGGGCGGCGTGTTCATTTGGCGCACCACCAGCGCGGCTTCGTTTTGGGCGCGCGCCAGCGCCTTCATGCCGGGCAACGGCGAAGTCAGCGCGCTGGCCATTGCGCCAACCGATGCCAACTTTGTGCTGGCCGGATTGAGCGATGGATTCATCGCACGCACGGCCATTGGCTTGACGAGCAACTCCGCGACGAACTGGGCCAGCACGCAACCCCGGCTCGGTTATGTCTCGTCGGTGACGTTCGATCCCGCCAACAAGAACGTCGCCTATGCGACCTTTTCCAACTTCGGCGGTTCGCACGTTTATCGCAGTCTGAATGCGGGCGCGACGTGGACGGCGCTGGATGGCAGTGGCGCGGGTGCCTTGCCCGATGTTCCCGCGCATACGCTGGTGATTGATCCGAACAATAGCGCGCGGCTCTATCTGGGCACCGATGTCGGCGTCTTTGTGACCAGCGACGGCGGGGCGAACTGGGCGGTCGAAAACACCGGCTTCCCGAACGTCATCACCGAGTCATTGACGCTGCAAGTCGTCAATGGCGAAACCTGGCTTTATGCCTTCACGCACGGGCGTGGGGCGTGGCGTGTGCGGCTGAACGGCACGGGCTGCAATTACGGCCTGACGCCCGCGACGATCAACGTCGGCGTGGGCGGCGCAACGGGGCAGGTGAATGTGACGGCGCAACCCGGCGGCTGCAATTGGACGGCGGCGAGCAATGCCACTTGGTTGCAAGTCACCGGCAGCGGCAGCGCCAACGGCACAGTCAGTTATACCGCCAGCGCCAATACCGGCCTCGCGGCGCGCACCGCCACGGCGACGATAGCCGGGCGCAGCTTCGTCGTCACGCAACCCGGCTTGCCCGATCTGACGCCGCCGACGATTGCCGTGACCGATCCCAATCCGAATACGACCGCCAATGACACGCTCGGTACGATACTGGCGCGCGGCACCGCGACAGATAATGGCGCGCTCAGTGCCATCACCTGGAGCAACAATCGCGGCGGCAGCGGCACGGCGACAGGCACTAGCACCTGGTCAATCAATCCATTGCCGCTGGCCAGCGGGTTGAATACGATCACCGTGACGGCCACCGATACGGCGGGCAACGTGGCGCGCGCCGCGTTCAGCGTGAATTCGCGGCCTTCCTCGCTGATCCTCTCCATCATCGGCAACGGCAACAGCGCGCCCGCCGGTGATGGCGGACTGGCCTCGCTCGCGCAAGTCGGCCAGCCCAGCGCGTTGGCGTATGACGCGCAAGGCAATCTGTTTATCGCCGAAACCTTCAACGACCGCATTCGCAAGGTGAACGCCAGCGACGGCAAAATCTCGACCGTCGCGGGCGGCGCGGGGAACGGTTACTCAGGCGATGGCGGCCCGGCGACGGCGGCGCGCTTGAATTGCCCGACCGGCGTGGCGGTGGATGCGCAAGGCAACATCTACATCGCCTACCGCGACAATCATCGCATTCGGCGCGTAGCGGCGGCAGACGGATTGATCACGACGTTTGCGGGCACCGGCACGCCCGGCTCCATCGGCGATAACGGTGACGCCAAGCTCGCGCAACTCAACACACCCTATCGCGTCTTGTTGGATAAGCAGGGCAATTTGTTGATTGCCGATAGCGAGAATCATCGCATCCGCAAGGTCGCAGCGGATGGCAAGATCACTACGATGGCCGGCACCGGCGTGCTGGGCGCGGCGGGCGATGGCGGCCCCGCCACGAATGCGCAATTGAACTTTCCCATCGGCATGGCGCTGGATGCCGACGGCAATCTCTTTGTCGCCGATTCTGACAATCACAAGACACGCCGCATTGCCGCCGCCGACGGCGTCATCAGCACCATTGCGGGCACCGGCGTGCGCGGCAACACGGGTGATGGCGGCGATGCGGCTGCGGCGCGCATCGGTTTTCCCGAAGGTGTCTGGGTTGACGCCCAGAAAAACATTTTCATCGCCGACACCTTTAACGACCGCATTCGCCGCATTGCCGCTGCCACGGGAATCATCAATACCGTCGCGGGCAATGGCTTGAACGGCTACAGCGGCGACGGCACTTCGGCCACCGGCACGCGCTTGAATTGCCCGACCGAGATCATTACCGACGCGGCGGGCCGTTTGTTGATCGCCGACCGCGACAACCATCGCGTGCGCATCGTGCAAGCAGTGCCAACAGGCGACACCACCGCGCCCGCCATCGCGCTGACCGCGCCGACCACCAATCCCACCCTCACCACCAGCGCCAGTCCGTTGACGTTGAACGGCACCGCCACCGATGCCAATGGCGTAGTGCAAGTGCAATGGGTCAATGATCGCGGCTTCAGCGGCAACGCGGCGGGGACGAATGCCTGGGCCGCGCTCAACATTCCGCTGCTGATCGGCACAAACAACCTGACCGTGACGGCCTTCGACATCAGCGGCAATTCGAGCAGCGTGCAATTGGCGGTGAGCTTCAACCCGCAACAACTGGTCAGCACGCTGGCCGGCAATGGCACGTTCGGCGGCGCGGGTGATGGCGGAGCGGCTGTCTCCGCGCAACTCTTTGCGCCGCGCGCGGTGGCCGTGGATGGGCAAGGCAATGTGTTTGTCGCCGACACGCAAAACCATCGCATTCGCAAAATCGCGCCCAGCGGCGTCATCACGGCGTTTGCGGGCACGGGCATTCTAGGCTCCAGCGGCGATGGCGGCCCGGCGACTGAGGCTACGCTAAACGAACCGCGCAGTGTTATTGCCGATTCGGCGGGCAATGTTTACATCGGCGATTACCGCAACCACCGCGTGCGCAAGGTCGCGCCCGACGGCAAGATCAGCACCGTCGCCGGCACCGGTATCGAAGGCGACCGTGGCGACGGCGGCCCCGCCACACAAGCCGAAATGAGCCTGCCGCTCGGCCTCGCGCTCGATACGCAAGGCAATTTGTACATCGCCGAAACCGGCGGCAACCGCGTACGCAAGGTCAACGCCAGCGACGGCAAGATTGCCACGGTCGCAGGCACCGGCGACGTAGGCTTCAGCGGCGATGGCGGCCCGGCGACTGCCGCGCGCTTCGATTTCCTGTCGGGGCTGGCGGTAGATCGTCAGGGCAACCTGTATATCGTTGACCAGGGCAATTACCGCTTGCGCAAGGTCAACGCCAGCGATGGCCGCATCAGCACCATCGCGGGCACGGGCACGCCGGGCTACAACGGCGACGACATCCCGGCCAGCACGGCGCAGCTCAACGAAACGCGCCTGATCACGCTCGATGCGGCAGGCGATCTTTATCTGGCCGATCAAGTCAACAACCGCATTCGCAAGATCACGCTCAGCAGCGGCGTCATCACGACCGTCGCGGGCAGCGGCATTGGCGGCTTCGGCGGCGACAACGGCGCGCCCGCCACCGCCTTGCTGAATTTTCCGACCGGCGTGGCGGTGGATGCGCAAGGCAATCTGTTTATCGCGGACGGCAGCAATCATCGCATCCGCAAGGTGCAAGCGGCCGCGAACGTGCGCACGGTGGCTTCGATTTCCGCCGCCAGCTTTACGCCCAGCCTGGCCAGTGAAGCGCTGGCGGCGGCCTTCGGCGCCAATCTGGCGACCGCGACGCAAGCGGCCACGAGTGTGCCGTTGCCGACCACGTTGGCGGGCACGAGCTTGCGCGTGCGCGACAGCCAGGGCGTCGAACGCTTTGCGCCGCTCTTTTTCGTCTCACCCGGCCAACTCAATTATCAGGTTCCCGCCGGTACGGCGAATGGCCTGGCGACGGTGACGGTCAATACGGCGGATGGCAGCTTGCTCACCGGCACCGTCAGCATCAACACGCTGGCGCCGGGCCTGTTCAGCGCGAATTCTGACGGGCAAGGCGTGCCTGCGGGCATTGCCGTGCGCGTCAAAGCGAATGGCGAACAGATCGTCGAATTGATTTCGCGTGTGGAAGGGAGCCGGGTCGTTCCAGCGCCGATTGATTTGGGGCCGGAAGGCGAACAGATCATCCTCGTGTTGTTCGGCACGGGCTATCGCAATCGCAACGCGGGCGGCACGGCGAGCGTGCGTATCGGCGGCGCGTGGTAGCGCGGCTGGTCGATCAGCGAGTAAGGCGAGCTGCCGGCGCGGCGCTCGAAGCGCGGCTGCATCAGCCAGATCTCGCGCATGTCGGCGCCGAGCTTGCCGCGG
>JANOWX010000174.1:0-2265 GCA_031418175.1 Acidobacteriota bacterium
CTACCAAAACTTGTGGTTTCAGCGGCTTTGAGCCACCTAGCAAGCAGATGCAACGCTTGGCGGGCCAATAACATAGCACTGATTTCAAAGGACTTAGGCTTAACCTGGCGCACATGGGTAAAGAACCCGCACCACACTTGCAGTATTTTTTGAATAGTTACTTGCGGGCGCTGCCGTTTACGCTTTTGGACACGCTGCCTTGTGTTGTCTGGATCACGTGCGCCAATTGCACTTTCAATTCCTTCTCGACGCGTTCACGAATCAGTTCGACCAAGCCGAATGCTTCGCCCAACGCCGCCTCTTCGTTTTGTCCGCTTTCCACCGCGCGCCGCCACAGGCTGCTGCGTTGTGACCGCTGCGCCTCGGCAGTCTTCGCAGAGTAGGGCGCAGCGGTCAGCCGCGCGTTACGGCAGCGTTCACTCTCGGCCAAAATCTCTTCGGGCACGCCCGGCGCAAGTTTCAAGGTCACGGCCAGAATCAAATCCTGCGGATCGAACAACTCGCTTTCGGCGGCGTCGCTCAACGTGATCACCACCAAACCGCCGCGATCGGCGACCACGACCTCTTCGATCAAGTTCCACAGATAGCGAATCGCCAAGCCATTCGGTGTGCTCAACGCGCCACCCACGCTGCCCGGCAAGCCGGCCAGGCCTTCCAGCCCCGACAGACCGCCCGCAGCGCACGTGCGCACCAGCGCAGCCAGGCTATAACCCGCGTGCACGCGCACCCGTTCGCCATCAATCACCACGCGCTCATCCAACAAGCGCAAACTGACCGCCACGAAATCCTGCAAGTCCAGCGCGCCATGCCAGTTGTTATTGAAACTGACGCCCTGCCCCAACGCGCGCCAGCGCAGGCCCGCGCGCGAAAGCCTGTGCACAAGCTGCGCCGCGCCGACAATCGAAGTCGGATAAAGCACCGCCGCCACTTTGTCGCTCACGCCCAACGGCGCCAGCTTTTGCAACTGCGCTTTCGTGCGGCTCAGCGCTTCCGTCGTGCGCGCAATCGTTTCAACTTCGGCCATACGCTCGACCACGCTTTGCGCCAGCACCGCCGCAACCACTGGCTTGTTCACTGCTTTTGCTGTGTTCTTCAAGCTTCACTCCCAATGTAGAGCAAGCTGTCAGCTTGCTCCTGCTTCACCATTCAAGCGATTTGCCGCCACTCAAGCTGTCCCAAGCCACGCCCCGGGCAAGCTGGCAGCTTGCCCTGCCCTTACTTCATTGCCAGCAAAAATTCATCGCCGACTTTCGACACGCTGCCCGCGCCCAACGTCAGCACCAGATCGCCCGGCTGCACGATGGCTTTCAACGCCTCAGCGCCGTCTTCAATCGCGCCGATGTAACGCACGTTGCGATGGCCGTACTTTTCGGTTTCATCCGCCAAAGCCTGCGCCGTCACGCCTTCAATCGGGTCTTCGCTGGCGGCGTAAATGTCGCTCAGCAAGACCACATCGGCATCGTAAAAAGCCCGCGCGAACTCTTCGTGCAACGCGGCGGTGCGCGTGTAACGGTGCGGTTGAAAGAGCGTGACGATGCGGCGTCCGCTGGTTTTGGCCGCCGCCAGTGTCGCGCGAATCTCAGTCGGATGATGGCCGTAATCGTCCACCACCATGATGTTCTGCGCATCCACCATGCCCTTGATCTCGAAGCGCCGTCCCGCGCCGTTGAACGCCTCCAAGCCAGCCGCAATCTTTTCAAACGGGATTTCCAATTCGAGCGCGACCGCCACCGCCGCCAGCGCATTGCACACATTGTGTTCGCCCGGCACGTTCAGCTTCACGCGCCCCAACGTCTCGCCACGATGTTTGACCGTGAATTCCGAACCGAAGCTGTCGCGCAGGATTTGCACTTCGCTCGCGGCAATCTCGGCATGCGCGCGCATGCCGTAAGTAATCACCCGGCGCTTGATCAGCGGGATGATCGTCTGCACGTTGGCGTCATCCAGACAGATGATGACCGCGCCATAACACGGCACCTTGTTGACGAACTGCACGAAGTGCTCGCGGATTTCCTCAATACCGGAGTAAAAATCCAGATGCTCCAAATCAATGTTCGTCACCACGGCAATCGTCGGTGACAGTTTCAAAAAGCTCTTGTCGCTCTCGTCGGCCTCGACGACCATAAAATCGCCGCGCCCGAGCTTGGCATTGCTGCCCAGCGTGTTGACCCGGCCGCCCACCACCACGGTCGGATCAACACCCGCTTTGTCGAGCAGCGTCGCCACCATCGAAGTCGTCGTCGTCTTGCCGTGCGAACCCGCGAT
>JANOWX010000175.1:0-7105 GCA_031418175.1 Acidobacteriota bacterium
TTGTGCTGATCCCCGAAGGCTATCACCCGGTCGTGGCGGCGCACGGCTACAACGTCTATTACCTGAACGCGCTGGCCGGCAGCGCGCGTTCGATGGCAGCATCGGATGATCCTGACTATGCGTGGGTGCGGGCGGAGTGGAACGAAACTGACCCGCGCGTGCCGCTTGTAAGCTAAGGATGAGGGATGAAGGATGGAACGCGATTACGACATTTTGTGTATGGGCCGCGCGCTGCTTGATCTGTACGCGAACGAAGTCGGCGTGCCCTTTGCCGAAGTGCAAAACTTTGCGGCCTATGTCGGCGGCTGCCCGGCGAACATCTGCGTCAGCGCGCGGCGGCTGGGTTTGCGCGCGGCTATGCTCACAGCGGTCGGCGATGATTTAGTCGGCGATTTCGTGCTGAACTTCATGCAGCAGGAAGGCGTCGTGACCGACTTCATCACCCGCAAACCCGGCCATCGCACCAGCGCCGCCGTCGTCAGCATTCAGCCGCCTGACAAATTTCCGCTGGTCTATTACCGCGACAATTGCGCCGACATCGAAATCACCATTGACGACGTGCTGGCCGCGCCACTTGCCGCGAGCCGCGCGCTGTTGCTGTCGGGCACGGGTTTGAGCCGCGAACCCTCGCGCAGCGCGACGTTGTGCGCGGCAGAGCTGGCCAAACAGGCTGGCACGACGGTCTTTCTCGATCTGGATTTGCGCGCCAATCAATGGCACGACGCGCGCGCTTATGGCGTCACGGTGCGTTCAATATTGCGACTGGTGGACGTGGTCATCGGCACCGAAGACGAAATCAAGGCCGCGCTGTTGATGCAAGCCGCGACCTTTTCGGTCACGCAAGGGCACGTGGCCGACACGCATTTGCAAGGCGATGTGCAAGCGGCCATCGCAGCGCTGCTGGCCGCCGGGCCCAGCGTCGTGGCGTTGAAACGCGGCGCCGAACGCACGACGGTCTTCACGCGCGATTCAACTGTTGATGCCGCCGCCTTCCCCGTTGAGATTTACAACACGCTGGGCGCGGGCGATGCCTTTGCGGGTGGGTTCATTTACGGTTATCTGCAAGGTTGGGACTGGCAGCGCGCGGCGCGCATGGGCAATGCCTGCGGGGCGATTGTCGTGACGCGGCACGGTTGTTCAAAGTTCATGCCGTATGAACAAGAGGCGCTCGACTTCATCGCGGCGCAGGGAGGGTTTTAGTTGAGCGCTTTTCAAGCCAAAGAATTTTTGCCCGCCGCCGTGTTGGAACGCATCACGACGGCGCGCATCGCCAAGCCTGAAACGGCGGCGCGCGCGGCGAACCAGCGGCGGCGGCGCGCGCGGCTGACCGAGACGGGCCGGCTCAATTTGCTGGCCGCCGATCATCCGGCGCGGCGCGTGACCGCCGTGGGCGGCAATCCGCTGGCGCTGACCGACCGGCACGATTACCTGGCGCGCATCGTGCGCGTGCTGCTGTGCGAACAGGTGGACGGCGTGATGGCGACGATGGACATCCTCGAAGACCTGCTCATTCTGGATGGGTTGTTGCGCAAATCCAGCCAACGGCCGCTGCTCGACCAAAAGCTGCTGATCGCCAGCCTCAATCGCGGCGGGCTGGCCGGCGCCAGTTGGGAAATGGACGACCCCGTCACCGGCGCGACCGCGCAAAGCTGTGCTGCCTGGAAGCTGGATGGCGCAAAACTGCTGCTGCGTTTGTGCGATGAAGAACCGGCTTCGTTGAAAACGCTGACGGCCTGCGCGCAGGCCATCAATGAAACCAATGCGCTGCGGCTGCCGATGTTTTTGGAGCCGCTGCCTGTGGTCAAAACTGACAGCGGTTACAAAGTCGTCAAGACCGCCGAGGCGCTCGCCGCGATTGTCGGCGTCGCGTCGGCGCTGGGCGATAGCAGCCGTTATCTGTGGTTGAAGCTGCCGTATTGCGACAACTACGAAATCGTCGCGCGTGCCACGACGTTGCCGATTCTCTTGCTGGGCGGCGAAGCGGCCGGCGACATCAGGCCGCTGCTCGGCGAAATCGCGGCGGGGCTGGCGGCGGGCGCAAACGTGCGCGGCGCGCTGGTCGGACGCAATGTGCTTTATCCGGGTGACGAAGACCCGTTGGTCGCGGCCACGGCGGTCAGCAGCATCATCCACGAAAGCCGCCCCGTGGCGCAGGCGCTGGAAGCAGCCTACGCCGTGCGTGGGCGCGCGCTGGACTGGCTGGCCCAGGCGTAGGGCAACCAAGAGTCAACATGGATCACGATCAGCTTTTCAAAGAAGTCCTGCGCGTCTGTCTGGCGGACTTTCTCGAACTCTTTTTGCCAGAGCTTGCGCAATATGTTGACCTGCATTCGCTCGAATTTCTCGAACAGGAAAGTTTTGGCGAAATCACAGGCCACCGCAAAAGCGCCGTAGACGTGCTGGTCAAAGCGCGCTTGCGCGGCCAGCCCGCCTATTTCCTGATTCACGTCGAAGCGCAAGCCAGCAAGCGCCACTGGTCGGCGAAGCGGATGTTCTATTATTTCGCCGTGCAAACTTACAAACACGATTTGCCGGTTTATCCCATCGCGCTGTTGTCGTGGGACAGCCCGCGCGCGGCGGAGCCGGGGCAGTATGCAGTTGAATTTCCGGATCGGCGTGTGCTGGAATTCAACTTCCCGGTGATTCAACTCAACCGGCTGAATTGGCGCGATTATTTGCAACACGACAATCCGGCGGCCAGCGCGTTGATGGCAAAGATGGGTGTTGATCCGAAGGATTACCCGAAAGTCCGCGCGGCGTGCCTGGGCATGCTCGTCCGCTTGCGCTTGCCTGAAAAGAAACGGAGGCCGTTGCTGCGCTTCATTGACGCTTATCTGCCGCTGACACCGGCGCAGGAGCAAGAGTTAGACGAGGAACTAAACCGCTTTCAACCGAAGGAGAGAGAAGTCGCTATGGAATACATTACCTCTTGGGAACGCAAAGGCATGGCAATGGGCCTGCAAGAAGGGCTGCTCAAAGGCAAGCTCGAAGGCAAGCTCGAAGGCAAGCTCGAAGTGGCGGTGGCGTTGCTGACACAGCGGCTGGGCCCGCTCAGCGAGGCCACGGCTAAACGGCTCGGACGGCTCTCGCTGGAACGCGTCGAGGACTTGCTGGCCCGGCTGCTCGATTTCAAACAGCCGGCGGCTTTCAACAGCAAGACCGAATTGGAGCGCTGGCTGCGCGAAAATGTCAGCGCGCGCCGCGCCGTCAATGGACGCAGTTAAACCGGAGCAACGCCGATGAAGACACGACGCTTAACGATGGCCCAGGCGCTCATCGCCTTTCTCGAACAACAGCACGTCGAACGCGACGAACACACGCAACAGTTTTTCGCCGGGATGTGGGGCATTTTCGGCCACGGCAATGTCGCGGGCATCGGCCAGGCGCTGCATCAATCATTGCATCTGGCGCCGGACTTTCGCTATTACCTGACGCGCAATGAACAAGCGATGGTGCATACGGCGGCGGCCTTCGCCAAACATCACAACCGGCTGCGTGCCTTTGCCTGCACGTCTTCGATTGGGCCGGGCGCGACCAATATGATTACCGGCGCGGCGACGGCGACGATCAACCGGCTGCCCGTGCTGTTGCTGCCAGGCGACATCTTCGCGCGGCGCAACGTCGCGCCGGTGTTGCAACAACTCGAATCCGAGCATTCGCAAGACATCTCGGTCAACGATTGTTTCAAGCCGGTCTCGCGCTATTGGGATCGCATCAACCGCGCCGACCAGTTGCCGTATGCGCTGTTGGAAGCGATGCGTGTGCTGACTTCGCCCAGCGAGACGGGCGCGGTGACGCTGGCGCTGCCGCAGGACGTGCAGACCGAAGCGTGGGATTATCCGGCGGAGTTTTTTGAGAAGCGCGTCTGGTACATCCCGCGTCCGCAACCGGATCGCACGCTGCTGGAACGTGCCGTGCAAATGATCCGCGCGGCGAAACGCCCAATGATCATCGCGGGCGGCGGCGTGATTTACAGCGAAGCGACCGAGGCATTGGCGCAATTTGCCGCGCAGACCGGCATCCCCGTCGGTGAAACGCAGGCGGGCAAAGGCTCGCTCAGCTTCGACCATCCGCAAAACCTGGAAGCCATCGGCGTCACCGGCACGCCCTGCGCCAACATCATTGCGCGCGAAGCCGATCTGGTCATCGCCATCGGCACGCGGCTCGCCGATTTCACCACCGCGTCGAAGACCGCGTTCCAGCATCCCGATGTGCGCTTCATCAATTTGAACATCGCCGCCTTCGACGCGCACAAACACAGCGCGTTGCCGCTGGTCGCCGATGCGCGCGCCGGGTTGGAAGCCTTGAGCCAGGCGCTGGCCGGCTATCGCGTCGCCGACGATTACGCCGCGCGTTGCGCCGAATTGAAACAACGTTGGGAAGCCGAGGTCGCGCGCCTGTTCAACCTGCACCACGGCCCGCCCATCGCCCAAAGCGAAGTCATCGGCATCGTCAACGCCTTCTCAGAACCGCGCGATGTGGCGTTGTGCGCGGCGGGCAGCTTGCCGGGCGATCTGCACAAACTCTGGCGCACGCGCGAACCGCACGGCTATCACCTGGAATACGGCAATTCGTGCATGGGTTACGAAATCGCGGGCGGCTTGGGCGTGAAGCTGGCCGACCCCACGCGCGAGGTTTATGTGATGGTGGGCGATGGCTCGTACCTGATGATGGCGCAAGAGATCGTCACCGCCGTGGCCGAGGGCGTCAAGCTGACCATCGTCATCCACGACAACCACGGCTTTTCCAGCATCGGCGGCCTCTCGCAAGCGGTCGGCTCCGGCGGCTTCGGCACCGATTACAAATACCGCCACCCGGACACGGGCCGCTTCGACGGCGGGTTGTTACCGGTGGATTTCGCCGCCAATGCCGCTAGTCTGGGCGCACACACGATTCGCGCCACGACGCGCGAGGAATTGCAGCGCGCGCTGGAAGAAGCCAAGCGCCAGACCGTCACCACCGTCATCGTCGTCGAGACGGACAAGGAGTGCCGCGTGCCGGGTTATGAAGCGTGGTGGGACGTGCCGATTGCCGAGGTCTCGACCGAAGATGACGTGCAGCGCATTCGGGCGGAGTATGAAAAAGCCGTGAAACGGGAGCGGTATTTCATTTGAGTTGATATGACCAAAGCACCTCGCAACTACGCCTTCATTGATGCGCAAAATCTCAACCTGGGCATTCGCTCGCTAGGCTGGAAACTCGACTACGGGAAGTTTCGCAAGTACCTGACGGAAAAGTATGCCGTGGAGACGGCTTATATGTTTCTGGGTTTTGTGAACAACAACCAACGCCTTTATTCCAAGCTCCAGAAATCCGGCTTTGTACTGGTTTTCAAGCCCGTCATCACAGACGCCAAAGGCCACATCAAAGGCAATGTGGACACCGACCTGGTGTTGCAGGCGATGGTAGACCTCGATGAATTTGATAAGGCCGTGATTGTGACCAGCGACGGCGACTTCTATTCACTGGTGCGGCATCTTTACCTTCTCAACAAGTTGGAAGTGGTGTTGAGTCCAAGCGTGCATTGCTCAAAACTTTTGCGCAAGGAAGGGAAAGAGAAGATCATCTATATGGACAATCTGCGCGCGCGGCTGGAACTGATCGGCATTAAATGAAAAAAGCACCGCCGCAGGACGGAACCTGCGAAAGTGCCTTTAAGTAGTGATACGGGCCGCAATATACACAAGGCAGACAGGCCGGTCAACCACCGGCGCTTTGCTAAACCGAACCGAGTCAGACGATGGCGGAAATCAGCAATCCACACGACGCCTTTTTCAAGGAGGTCTTCACGCGGCTCGAAAACACGGCAGACTTCGCGGCGCACTACTTGCCGCCGGAGATTGTGGCGCGGCTCGATTTGACGACGCTGGCGCTGGTCAAGGACAGCTTCGTGGACGCCGCGTTGCAGGAGCACTTTTCCGACCTGCTCTTTCAAGTTCAACTCAAGGATGGCGGCGGGGCTTACATTTTCCTGCTGCACGAGCACAAGAGTTGGTCGGAGCGTTGGGCGGCGTTTCAATTGCTGCGCTACAGTGTGCGCATCTGGGAGCCGCTGGTCGAGCAAAATGTCAAAAAGCTGCCGCCGGTCTTTCCCCTGATCATTCATCACGGACGGACGCCCTGGAGCGCGCCGCTCCGCTTCAGCGCATTGATTGACTGGCGGCAGGCGGAAGATTTGCGCCCTTACGTGCCGGAGTTCACGTACTTCCTGCTGGACCTGAACGCGCTCAGCGAAATTGAGATCAAAGGCGGCGCGCGGTTGCGCACAGCGCTGCTGGTGATGAAATATATCTTCAGCCGCACAATCGGGAAGCGGCTGGTCGCCGTCTTCACCCCGTTGAAAAGCTGGCCGCAAAAGCGGGCGCTGGACTACCTGAATACAATTTTGCACTATTTGCGCCGGGCCAAGCATAAGGTTTCCAAGGAAACCTTGCAGGCCAGTCTGGACGAAGTTTTTACTGAGGAACAGGGAGGAAAAATCATGGAGTCATTTGCGGATAACTGGATGCGCGAAGGGATGCGCGAAGGGATGCAGAAAGGACGCCAGGAAGGACGCCAGGAAGGACGCCAGGAAGAGGCCACGACGTATGCGATGCGCCTGCTGAAACGGCGCTTCAACAAAGTGGACACGAGCATGCAAGAACAGGTGCGGTCGTTATCGGTGCCCCAACTCGAAGAGCTTGGCGAGGCGCTCTTTGACATACGCACAAAGGAGGATTTGCTGGCATGGCTGCAAAAACACAACGGCAAGAAGCTGTGAAGCCGAAAGCGCAAAGAAAATCCGCCGCGTCATTGACCGACACTCCGCTTGCGGCAGGGTCGCAGCCGGACGAACAATTGCTGCCTCCCTGGTCCGTGTTCATCACCAATCAGGAAAGAATGGATGGCTGGGTGCTTGGTAACAATCAAGGCTACGCGGCAGGCTACGCGGACGGCCAACTCAAAGCGACGGCGGCGTATACGCGGCGGCTCTTGCGGCGGCGGTTGGGCGAGTCAGCCGTCAAGCAATTGGCGCCGCAGCTTAAACCGCTAAGGCTTGACCAGCTTCAAGAGTTGAGCGAGGCCTTATTCGACTTCAACACGCCGGACGAAGTGACGGCGTGGC
>JANOWX010000176.1:0-15527 GCA_031418175.1 Acidobacteriota bacterium
GCCATTGTGGCTCCGGGTCAGCCTGCAACTCTTCCGGTTTGGGCGCGAAAAAGACGCCGTTGATCAGGTGCGCCACACCACGCGCGATAGGGATCAACGCAAACAGCCAGAGCATTTGGATCACAGGGCCAATCCCCCATACAGCCAAGCCGGTCTGTTCCTGAAAGATTCTTTGCAGGCTATCGGTCAACCCTGAAGTCCCCACGGCTTGCAGCACGTATTTCCACGCCACTAAAGACGCGCCGCCACCGAAGAGCGAAAGCAGGCCCTGTTGCAAACTGTGTTTGCGCGTATTGGCGAGTTTGACTTTGTTGTACAGCCGCCGCAGGTCTTTGATCGTCCGGCGCATTTCGCGGACGATTTCGGGCGGGACAGTAGCGGCGGACGTCGCCGGCGGAGCAGGTGTTTGCGCTGAAACAGCGCCTCGCCTATTCTGCTGTAGGGTTTGGTTTGGTTGATTGAGCTTGTTCGTCTGCCCTTTGAAATTCTCTTTGGCCTGCTCAAACCCGACGCGCAAATTCATGCCCAATTCTTTCAGGTCGGATTTGAGCGTCTCGAAATCAATCTGCCCGCGCTTGCCCTCCATCGCGTCCACGATCGCGCCTAGATTGGCGCCACAACTGCGGCAGTAACGCTGGCCGGGCACGGCTTTGGTGGAACAGTTCGGACAATACATAACGGGTCGCTCGCTTTCGCTTGGGGTTTTGAATGCGGTCGTGACTACGCCTGGCCGCGCCGTTTTGTTCCGCCGAGCTTGACGTGGCTTTTAACGTAGTTGGTGCGCACGGCGGTCTTGATGTTGCCGCGCACGTGAAAATCGCCTTCGATGTGGCATTCGAGCGGGTCGCAGGCGGCGACGAAATCGGCCAGGATTTTATTGACCACGTGTTCGTGGAAGATTTTCACCTCGCGGAACGAGTTGATGTATAGCTTCAGCGATTTCAACTCGATGCAACGCAGGTTCGGCACATAGGTCAGTTGAATCGTCGCAAAGTCCGGGAAGTCGGAGAACGGGCAGATCGCCGTGAATTCGGGCATGGTGAATTCGATCTCGATGCGTTTGCCGGGATACTCGTAAGCAAAGGTGTCGAGCGGCACGAGGTTCATCTCGGCTTCCGGTGTCGAGCGGATTTCCAGATGCTGTTCCGGCGAGACCTCGCGCAAGGGTGGAAGTTGTTTGTCTGATGTAGACGCTGCAAATTTCGATTTTGGTTTCTTACGTGCCAATTCCCACTCCTCGTTTAGTCGTGCCTGCCAAGCAGAGCGTCGAAGTATGTACGTCTGTCATGTCTAAGTCTCTTTCCGTTGATTATCTCTTGAGCCGTCGCCCCTAAAAGAGCCGATTCGTTCTTCAATGCCGCCGCTCGACTCGTCCCTCGCTGTGCATCTATCAAGTAGATCGCCTCCAACGAATCGGCGCGAACATAATCCAACTCTGAAGTGTCATTTAGAATTTTTTCCAAGACCGGCAGAGCTTGACGGTAGGAGCCGTTTCCAAGAAAGCCAATAGCATAGCGGCAATTGGGCATGTTCTTGTTTTGAATCTCGGCCATCACCAAAGAGACGACCGGCTCTCCCGCCAAGATCAGCGGATCCATCAACATATTTTCTGCTGCATCTTTGCCAGGAGCATAGAACTGCTGCAAGGCAGTTTCTGGTCTTGGCCTCCAAACCCCGGCTTTCCAGCGCCAGGCCATTCCACCGATACCAAGCAGCAACAATGCAAAAACAACTTTTGTCGGCAGAGCCTTTTTCATCGGGTCTTCGGTACCAATTACTTCTGCAACTCTTCGACAATCCCCGCCGCAATCGTGCGCGCCGCTTCCAACTGCTCCGGCGCGAGCGAAATCGCCGCGACCACCGCGTGGCCGCCGCCGCCGTAGCGTTCGCAAATCGCGGCCAGATCGTGCGTGCGCGGGCGTGGCGCCCAGGGGCTCGACCCGACAGAAATCTTCGAGCGAAAGACCGACTGGCTGACGCTCACGCTGTAAGTCACTTCGGGGTGCAAATAATACGGGATGAATTTGCTGTAGCCTTCCATATCGTGCCCGGCCACGTCGAAAAAGACGACCGGGCCGATAACGCGGGCATTCTCGGCAATGATCTTTTGCGCGAGCAAGTGGCGTTCATAGAGCGGTTCGATGCGCGCGACGACGTATGGCAGCCGCACGACTTCGCCGAGCGGCCTGTCTTGCAAATCGCGGATGATCTGTTCGGCCAGCTTGGTGTCGCGGTCGTTCTCGATCACCAGCCCCAGACGCAAGGCGTCCTCTTTCATTTCGACCGGCACGGCGGGGCCGTCATAGAGCGCGCCGTCAATGATGTTGGCCCAGTGGATCAATTCGCCGACGGGCGTGGGGTCAAAGCCGAATTTCTGCTGCGCGGTGTCGGCGATGAATTTGGTGCACGATTTATAACTGGCATCCACAAACTTTTTGCCGCTGGTGTCGGCGCGAAACTGGCCTTCGTCGGCGGGCGTCAGAAAGGCGCTCTTGTGGTGATCGAACCACCAGGTCAGCCGGGGCGAGTTGCTGAATTTGAAATCCACGATGGCGTTTTCGTCGCCGTCAAAACCGGCTTCGTCAAACAGGGCGCCGGCGCGATGCATCAGCGGCATAAAGTTCTGTGCCCAATCCGGGTTGATCTTTTCGCGGTAAAAGCGGCCAAAGACGGCGGCGGACGAGACTCCGTCAAAGCAGTTGCCGTGGTAGCAAATCTTGAGCGTTTTCATGAGTAGTGTTGCAATTCCCTTCTTGCGGGGTCAGCGGCTGGACTCGGAAGTATGCGACAGCTTACGCGCTGGCGGCGGCCCGATGCAAACACAGCGGACGTGTCGCCACATTGAAGGGTGCGATTAAAAGCGCGGCACCAGCAGCAAGAGCATGGAGTTCAGCCTTCAGGCTGTCGGGGCGCGCTGCGGCGCGCCGGGCAAGCTAAAGCTTGAACTCCATGCTCTTTCGCGCAAGGGCTTTTTGCGCTCTGATAAAAAAATTGACGTGCCAACAGCGGCTATGGTGAAATGCGCGCGCTTTCGGCATCCCGCGAATTTTGGTATCTACGCAACCCGCGCACTCGCGCTTCCTCGTTGCGCTTCGCCCGCAAATTTCGGAACAGACGGTATAGGAAAGGATCAGGATATGGGTCTGTTGTTCGCACTCACGCTGCTGCTCAATGCCTTGCTGCTTTTTCTGGTGCAGCCGATGGTTGCCAAACTGCTATTGCCCTATCTGGGCGGCACGCCAGCGGTCTGGAACACTTGCATGGTTTTCTTCCAAGCGCTGTTGCTGGCGGGCTATGCCTATTCGCATTTCGTCACAACGCGGCTGCGGCTCAAACCGCAAATCATCCTGCATCTGACCTTGCTGACGGCGGCGATGGTTTGCTTCCCGCTGGAAATTTCCGAAGCCTCGACGCAGGCACTGGATGGGCAAACGCCGCCGGTGGCGTGGTTGTTGTGGCGTTTGCTGCTGCTGGTAGGCTTGCCCTTCCTGATGTTGGCGACGGGCGGGCCGCTGTTGCAAAAATGGTTTTCGCAAACCGGCCATCCGGCGGCGCACGATCCTTACTTTCTGTATGGCGCAAGCAATTTCGGCAGCCTGTTGGCGTTGCTCGGCTATCCGCTGTTGCTGGAACCGGCCTTGCGCTTGCGGCAACAGAGCACGCTGTGGGCCGTCAGTTATGGCGGTCTGATCCTCTGCATTCTCGCCTGCGCCGTCGCGCGTTGGCGCAAGGGCGAATACACATTTGCCGCAGCGGCAAATTCAACCAACGCCGCAGCCGCGCCGGTTGCGCCGTTGACCTGGCCGCGCCGTTTGTTTTGGGTGGCGCTGTCGTTTGTGCCGTCGAGCCTGATGCTGGGCGTGACGACCTATCTCTCTTCGGACATTTCGCCGATTCCGTTGCTGTGGGTTTTGCCGCTGGCGCTGTATCTGCTGACATTCATCTTGGCTTTTGCGCGCCGCCCGCTGGTGCGGGTAGAAGCGCTTTCGCGTTGGCTGTTGGTCTTGGCCTTCATTCTGCTGTTTTTGATTCTGGCGCAGTTGCGGCATCCGATCTGGTTGCTGGTCACGCTGCATCTGCTCTTTTTCTTTTTGGCCGCGCTGGTCGGGCATCTGCGCTTGGCGCAAGACCGTCCGCCCGCCGCGCAACTCACCGAATTCTATCTCTGGCTTTCGGTCGGCGGCGTGTTGGGCGGCATCTTTAACAGCCTGGTTGCGCCGGTCGTCTTCAGCACGATTGCCGAATATCCGGTGGCGGTCATCCTGGCGCTGATGTTGCGCGTCTCTTCCGGCGCACCCAAACGCTGGGCCCAGAATCGCTGGTTCGATTTGTTGTGGCCGGCGGGCGCGTTTGCCGCCGCCCTATGCCTGACGGCGCTATTGCCCCGGCTGGGGTTGGCCCCCACGGCTGTTTTGTCGTTGACGCTGATCGTGCCGTGTCTGGCGGCGGTGGCTTCGCCAGCCTTGCCGCTGCGTTTCGCATTGATCATCGGCGCCACCGTGTTGGGGCTGAATGGCTATGTATCAGAGGTGCGACACGGGCGCACGCTGCTGACCGAGCGCAATTTTTTCGGCACCTTACGCGTGGCCGACGACAACGAAGGCAAGTTCCGCATGCTCTTTCACGGCAACACGATTCACGGGCGGCAGCGGCTGGATGGTGCGCAGCGTTGCCAGCCGCTCTCGTACTACCATCCGAACAGCCCGCTCGGCCAAGCCTGGCAAGCGTTTTCCGCCCAACCCGCGAATAACAATTTCGCCATCGTAGGCCTGGGCACCGGCGCGATTGCCGCTTATTCAAAGCCGGGCCAGAACTGGACGTATTACGAGATTGATCCAGCGGTGCGCGACATCGCCGAGCGGCAAGACTTTTTCACCTACCTGGGACAGTGTTCGGCCACACCGATCAAAACGATCTTGGGCGATGCGCGGCTGCAATTGCGGCACGCGCCCGATGCGCATTACGGGTTGATCGTGCTCGATGCTTTCAGTTCCGACGCGGTGCCGACGCATTTGCTGACGCAACAGGCGCTGCAAGTTTATCTGACCAAGCTCGCGCCCGGCGGACGGCTGCTCTTTCACATCTCGAACCATTACCTAGACCTGCAACGCGTCGTCAGCGCGCTGGCCAAAAGCGAAGGCTTGGCCGGACTGAGCAGCGATTCGCCCGCGCTGCAAAAGGCTTACGTCGTCGAAGGCCAAGACCCAGCCTATTGGATCGCGCTGGCGCGCACCGCAGCCGATTTGGCTACGTTGCCGCAAGACCCGCGCTGGCACCGGCTGGAAGCGGCCAGCAACAGCAAGGTCTGGCTCGATGATTATTCAAACGTGTTGAGCGTCTTTCGTTGGAAATAAGGCGGCGCAGCGAATTCACCGGTAGACAAAGCGCGCAGGCTGGGCCGATTGCTCACTTCGTGCTCGTTCTATCTTTGACCGCAGGGGGGCCGCAGGGGGGCCGCAGGGGGGCGCGCCAGTTTGTACCCCGCGTAAAATTTGTTAGCATCTGGCGTCGCTGAAACCCAGAGTTGTTCAGGCTTAATTGTTATGCCCACCTTTGACCCGCAACATGAACTCGATGTCCTAATTGAGCGCAAGCAGAAGCTGCAAAAGCCGCCGCTCTATAAAGTCCTGTTGCACAACGACGATTTCACGACGATGGATTTCGTCGTCTTCATCCTGGTGCAGGTCTTCCACAAATCCGAAGACGAGGCGATCCAGATCATGCTGGCCGTGCATCACCAAGACGTCGGCGTGGCGGGCGTTTACACCCACGAAGTCGCCGAGACCAAAGCCAAGCAGGTGCACAATCTGGCGAAGGCCCACGAATATCCGCTGCTGTGCTCGTTGGAAGAGGAATAAACAACCATGCATTTGACCATCGCCGAATTGCTGGATTACACCGAGGAAGAGCGCGCCAAATGGCAAAGCTGGTTCGCCGCTCAAGGCAATGACCCGCTGCGCATCGCGCTGGCCGGCGAAACGCACACCAGCCTGGGGGCGCTCATCCAGCACATTTTCTGGGCCGAATGTTTTTATGCTTACTGGCTGCGCGGCGAAGTGCTGACGAAAGAGAGCGACGTGGTGAAACAAAATCAGGCGCTGCCCAACGATCAGGCCGACGCCATCTTTGGCTTCGGGCAAGCCAGCCGCGCGGCCTTGCGCGCTTTTACGGACGGCGCGGGCGAGGCAGAATGGGAACGCGCGTATGAGTTGACGATCCAGGGAATGCACTTTCAAGGTTCCGCACGCAAGCTCATCGCGCACATCCTGATTCACGAAATCCGGCATTGGGCGCAAGTCGCCATCATCGTCAGGCAAAATGGGCTAACGCCGCCGGGCGATCACGACCTGCTCTTCAGCCCATCCTTTGGCCCTGTGGCACGACGGATCAAACCAGCGACTGACGATTGACGACCGACTACTGCATTATGATTACAAGAGAATTACAAGCCACCCTGAATCTGGCCGCCAACGAAGCGATCACCCGCCGCCACGAGTTTCTGGCGCTGGAACACCTGCTCTTCGCCCTCTTACATGACCAGCAGGGCGGCGAGATCATCGTCAATTGCGGCGGCAACCTGGACGAGATACAGCAAGGACTGGAAGTGTTCTTTGCCGAAAACATGCCTCCGCTGCCGCATGGCATTGAACGCTTCCCCGAACAGACCGCCGCCTTTGAACGCGTGCTGGAACGCGCGCTCTTTCAGGCGCAATCGTCCGGCCAAGAGCAGATTGACGCGGGCAACATCCTGGCCTCGCTCTTTCTCGAGAGTCATTCGCACGCGCTCTACCTGCTGGAAAAACAAGGCATCACGCGGCTGGATATGCTGAATTACATCGCGCACGGCATCTCGAAACTCGATGCCGACGATGACGACTTGCTGGCCGATGAACTCGACGATGCCGACGAACCGGATGCTGTCTTGGGCAAACCCAACGGCCAACCACGGCCCGGCAAAGACCCGCTTTCGGCCTTCACCGCCAACCTGACCGAACGCGCCGCGCAAGGCAAGATTGACCCGCTGATCGGCCGCTTGGCCGAACTCGAACGCACGATTCAGGTGCTCTGCCGCCGCCGCAAAAACAATCCGCTTTACGTCGGCGACCCTGGTGTAGGCAAGACCGCCATCGCCGAAGGCCTCGCGCTCAAGATTCACGAGAACGCCGTGCCTGACCCAATCAAAGGCTTCGAGGTTTACGCGCTGGACATGGGCGCGCTGCTCGCGGGCACGCGCTATCGCGGCGATTTCGAGAACCGGCTGAAAGCCGTCATCCTGGCCTTGCAGGAAAAGCCCAACGTCATTCTCTTCATTGACGAAATCCACACCATCGTCGGCGCGGGCGCGACCAGCGGCGGTTCGATGGACGCCTCGAACATCCTGAAACCCGCGCTCGCCTCGGGCGAATTGCGCTGCATAGGTTCGACCACGCACAGCGAATACAAGGCGTCGTTTGAACGCGACCGCGCGCTGGCCCGCCGCTTCCAGATCATTGAAATCTCGCAGCCGAGCATCGCCGACACGATTCAAATCCTGCGCGGCTTGATCGGTCTTTACGAAACCGCGCACGGCATCCCCTACAGCGACACGGCGCTCACCGCCGCCGCTGAGTTATCGGCCAAATACATCAACGACCGTTACCTGCCCGACAAAGCGATTGACGTGATTGACGAGGTCGGCTCCGCGATGAAGCTGAAGCCCGCCGCCGAACGGCCCGCGCTCATCACCGAGCACGAAGTCGAATTGGTCGTCGCCAAGATGGCGAAGATTCCGCCCAAGACCGTCTCGACCAACGATAGGCTGAAGCTGCAAACGCTGGGCGATGAATTGAAGGCCGTCCTTTACGGCCAGGATCACGCCGTCGCCAAGCTGGTCAACGCGATCAAACTCTCGCGTTCGGGTCTGGGCCACCCCGACAAACCGGTCGGCTCGTTCCTGTTTTCCGGCCCGACCGGCGTGGGCAAGACCGAACTGGCCAAACAATTGGCGAAGGCGCTGGGCGTGGAGTTTTTGCGCTACGACATGAGCGAGTATCAGGAAGCGCACACCGTCTCGCGCCTGATCGGCGCGCCGCCGGGCTACGTCGGCTTCGATCAAGGTGGCCTGCTGACCGACGCGATTCGCCGCACGCCCTACGCCGTGCTGGTGATGGACGAGATCGAAAAGGCCCACCCGGCGCTCTTCGACATCCTGTTGCAAGTGATGGATCACGCCACGCTGACCGACAACAACGGCAAGAAGGCCGACTTCCGCAACGTCATCATGATTATGACGACCAACGCCGGCGCGCGCGAACTGAGCGGCAAACGCATGGGTTTCAAACAGGTCGAACAAAGCGGCATCGGCGGCACGGGCAGCAAAGCGCAAGGCGCAATCGAACGCACCTTCAGCCCCGAATTCCGCAACCGCCTGGACGCCTGGATCGCCTTCGATCCGCTGAGCATGGAAGTCACCAAACAGGTCGTAGACAAATTCATCAACGAATTGCGCGCGCAGTTGACCGACAAACAGGTCACGCTGGAACTGACCGACGCGGCGCGGGAATGGCTGGCGGCGAAGGGCTACGACAAACTGTATGGCGCGCGGCCCATGGCGCGGCTGATTCAGGCGAAGATCAAAGAGCCGTTGGCGAATGAGATTTTGTTTGGGGCGTTGGAGAGGGGCGGGAAGGTGGTGGTGGGTGAGAAGGATGGGGAGTTGGCACTTGAGTATGTGAGAGAGTAAGGGCAACTGTTCCCGCACTATTGTTGAGTCCTCAGAAGCCTATGGATTTGAACAAGCAAAAGTAGCAATTCAGCATCGCTTATGCGCGCGCAGTCATTGCCGTGGCAGGATTCAATGTCTATCGAATGGACATTGACGAGGACAGCGTTGATCTTGGGGTTGCAGCCACAGGAGATAGAGAGTTACCTCGTGGCCCTAAACTCGACATTCAATTGAAATGCACGTCGGATGAAATCATTCGAGAGGATTGTGTGCATTTCCCGCTCAAAAGAAAGAACTACGATGATCTCAGGAAAGACAGGCTCACCGTGCAAATCCTGCTTGTGGTGGTCGTCCCCAATGAGACATCTGACTGGCTCAAGCAATCAGAGCAAGAAATGATTCTAAGGCGCTGTGGCTATTGGTATTCGTTGATTGGAGAACCTGCGACAACAAACGAATACAGCATCACTGTCACGCTACCCCGGCAGCAGCAATTTACGCCGGAAGCGCTACGGCAGATCATGCAAAGGATCAATGATAAGGAATTGCCATGAAAGCCACGATTCGAGACGCTGAAACACTGAGCACGTTAAGCCCGCGCGAGGTCGCGGCCTACTTGCGCAGCCGCCACTGGAAACAGTTCGAGCGGCTGGGCAATCGCGGTGAAGTGTGGACACTGGCGCTGGAAAGCGGTGAAGCATTCGAGGTGTTGCTGCCGCTTGACCGCGCGCTGGGCGATTACACCAGACGCATGGCCGACATTCTTTTGGCTTTGGAGAAAATTGAGGAGCGGTCACAACTGGAAATCTTCAAAGATGTCACTGAATCTACCCTGGACATCGTGCGCATCCGGTTAATCAGCGCTGCGTTTGAAGATGGCAGTGTGCCTTTGGAAACTGGCGTGCGGTTGGTAGAGCAAACGCACAACCTTGTGCTTTCAGCCGCCTGCGCAACAGTCAAACCGCAGCCCGTCTACCAAACTCGAAAAGCGTCACAAGCCGCTGAGTACATGAAGAAGGTGCGGCTAGGGCAAACGGAACTCGGCAGCTTTGTGCTGACAATTCAATCGCTGGTCCCGCCGAAACTCGCCGCGCCTGTTTTATTCTCCGAACTCGATGAGCCATTTGAGCGCCAGGTGATCTTGAAGCTGGCGACAGCACTCAGGGCCACCCGTCAGGCTGCGGACAGGGCCAGTACAAGTGCGGATTTACAGCCCTTTCACGATGCCGTGCCAAACGGCGTAAGCGCCAATCTCTGCGATGCAATTGCCGGCTTATTCTCTGGCAGCAACGCGCAGACGTTGGGCGTGAGTTTTAGCTGGGCGCCCGTCCGGGCGCTCACAGAAGCCGTTACAAGCCACATTGAATTTACTTCCGATGTCATTCCAGTGATCGAAGAAGCTGCCCGCATCTTCCGTGACACCGCTCCAGTCGAAGACTTCGTCTTATTCGGCCCGGTGGTAAGACTGGAAAGCGAGAATATGTTTGAGGGACGCGTCACAGTCGCGGGAATGGATGACGGCATAGTACGCAAAGTGCGGATTGACCTCGACAAAGATGACTATCGGCTCGCTTACGAAGCGCACGGTGCCCGGCAACCCATTCAATGCGAGGGAGAATTGGTCAAGGATGGCACGACCTATATCTTGCAAAACGCGCGCGCCTTCCGGATCGAAAGCCTGAGTTAATCCTTTCCGTTACCCTCGCCCAGCAAGCAGCTCACTTATGAACGCCAAAGACCTGCGCCAACTCGCCCAAAACCCCCGCTTCATCACCGGCATCTACAATTACTGCGACAACTGGTGCGCACGTTGCGCTTTCACGGCGCGCTGTCTGAGTTACGCGCAAACGGCTGAGACGGATGATGACCCGGCGGCCAATGATCTGGACAACGCGCGCTTCTGGGAGACGCTGGCCGAAAGCCTGGCCGTGGCCCAAACGATGCTCGCGGAAATGGCCGCCGAGCGCGGGATTGATCTGGACGCGCCCGAAGTCGCGGCCGCCTATGAAGCGCAAAAACAGCGCGAAGACGAAGCCCGTGCGCACCCGTTAACGCAAGCCGCCGAACGCTACGCCCTGGCTGCTGATGACTGGTTCAAACGCGCGGGCGCGGCGCTGGATGTGTCTTTTGAACGCTTGCAGCGCGATGATTACGCCGAAGCCGAGCGGCTCAAACACACGGTCGAGGTCATCCGGCGCTATCAATTTTTCAGCGTGGCGAAGCTGGCGCGCGCCTGTGTGCGCGATCCCGATTTTGACGGTGAGCAGTTCCGCCAAGACGACATCAACGGCTCGGTCAAGGCGGCGTTGATCGCCATGGATCGTTCGTGGCTGGCCTGGGCCCGGCTGCGTGAGTTGTTACTGCGCGAATTGTTACCGGAACAGGCGGCGGGTATAAGGCCGCTGCTGAGCGCACTCGAAGGGTTGCGGCGTGCGGCTGAGCGTGAATTCCCGGCGGCGCGCGAGTTCATCCGGCTCGGCCACGACGAAGCTTCGGCTTATGTGATGTAAAGCTCAGAAGCTTAGACTCAGACCAAACTGCATACGTCGCGCCGGCCGCGCCGCCACGGCTTGCCCAAAAAACGGCGAACTCTGATTGCCCACGAAGCCCGCATAATTCACGCGATTGAGCACATTGAACGCATCCACTTTGACCGCGAGCGTCGGACAGTCGTCCTTCTTCGTCTTGCGCAAGCCGAATTCGCGCCCCCAGCGCAGATCGAGTTGCGCGTAACCCGGCCCTTGCAACGTGTTGCGCCCGACGCCCGCCGGACGATCCAGCGCGAAGCTGTCGCCATTGTTATCGCGCCCGGTCGTCAAGCTGTATGGCGCGCCGGTGTTGAGCGTGAGCGCGACGCCCAGATCAAAGTAGTCGCGCGCTTTGAACGTGCCGGTCAGCAGAAAACGCTGGCGCGTGTCGAAATCGGCGCGGCCCCATTCGCCGCGCGGGTCGTAGCTGTTGGCCGGGAACCAGGCGACGCCGCCCGTGTCGTTACGGGCGCGCCCCAGTGAGTATTGCACCAGGCCGTTGAAATACTTGTTGATCTTGCCGCGCAACGCGATTTCGAGCGAGTGGCTGGTCGAGCGCGCGGCGGCTTCGATCTGGCGCATGACGGTGAAGCTGGGGTTGGGGCGCGCTGCAAAGGGCGGCGCAAGCGGCGCGTTGACATCGCGCGAACGGAAAAGATCAATGCCGCGCGCGCCGACGTAATTGACCGCCAGCGTCAGGCCCTTCTGCAATTGGGGCTCGACGCCGGCGCCGAATTGCATGCTGAACGGGATGATGATTTGCGGATCGAAGCGCACGACGCTGACCGGTTGCGCGGCCAGCGTCTGGCCCGCGCTCAACGGATTCGGGAAGCCCGGATTGGCGAGCACGTAACGCCGCAAGCGCTGGCCGTCGAAGCGCAAAATGTCGGAGATCGGTTGCGGCCCGCTGCGGTCGTAAAACACGCCCACGCCGCCGCGCACTACCGTCTTGCGCGCTTTGCCCGGCGCATAGGCAAAGCCGAAGCGCGGCGCAAAATTGTTGTGATCGCCGAAATGGTTTTGCCAGTCGTAACGCAAACCCACGGCCAGGTTCAGCGACGAGCGCACGCGAATCTCATCCTGTACGAACGTGCCCACGATCACTTCCCAAAAATGCACGTCGGGCCGCCCTTGCTGTTGAATGAAGTTGTAAGGACGGCTCGCTTGATAGTCGGCCAGCGAGGCGAAATAGAACGTGCCGAGTTGATTCGTGCGGTCAATGATGCCGCGATGGCTGTAATCGGGCACCTGTACGCCGCCCTTGATGAAATGCCTGCCCCGCGCATAAGACAACACTTCGTTCAATTCCCAATGCTCTTCGGTGCGCGTGAAATCGGCCTGCGCCCCGCCGCCGGTGAAAGCGTCCTGCACAATCAAACGCCGGGCGTTATTCACGCTCACCGCCGGCGCGCGGTATTTGCCGAGTAGAAAACTGAGTTGATGCACCAGCTTCGGCGAGATGATCGTGTTGAAGTTCACGCGCACTTCGTCTTCGCGGAAGAGCGAATTGGTGGCGACTGCGGGCAGGTTGAAGCCGGCGATACTCTGGTTCTGCGCGTTGCGGCCTTCAAACGAATAGTGGAGCGAAGCCGTTGTGCGCTCGCTCATCTGCCGCGTCAGCCGCAACGCAACTTCAATATCGCGCGGGGGCGGGCACATTCTGGCGCAATTCACCGTTGGGCGTGCGCGCGAAAATGACCGCTTGCTGATCCTGTTCGTCGCGTTCGGCGCTGAGCAGGAATGAGACGGGGTGTTTTTTGTCGCGCCGTACCGGGCCGGTCAAATTGCCCTCGTACATGCGCCGCTGTTCAGCCGCGCGCGTCAACGCGAATGGGTCGCGGGCATTCGTGCGCGCATCGCGGAACGTCCAGTTGAACTCGCCTTGAAATTGTGGCGTGCCGGGTTTGGTGGTGACTTCGATGCGGCCCCGCCCCGGGCGTGCGTATTCGGCGGAATAAGGGTTGCTGTTGATCTTGATCTCTTGAATCGCCGAAGACGTGACGCCCGCTTTCTTGACCTCCATCCCGTCCACGATCAAAGTCACGCCGCCGGTGCCGATGGCGCCCGCATCCAAAAAGCGCGCCGCCATGCCGATCACATCCTGATCGAAAGACGGCAGCTTGTTGAGCAGTTCGCGGTCAACCGCGACGGTGTCCTGGTTGTTGCCGGTGTCGGTATTGACCTGCGCGGCGGCGGCTTCGACCGTGACATCCTGTTGCAACTCGGCGACCGGCAGCACGATGCGCAAGGGCGCTAACGGCTTGAGGCCGAGAGTGACCGCTTGCGTGACTGTTTGAAAGCCATCGCGTTCGATTTTGATTTCGTACTCGCCCGCCGCGAGTTTGTCGAAGCGAAACGCGCCGTTCGCCTCGGTCGTCACGGTTTGTTTGCGCTGCTCGCTGGTGTTGCGCAACGTCACGCGCGCTTTGGGCAGCGCGGCTTCGTTTTGATCGAACACGAAACCAGTGAGAGATACGGTTGATTGCGCCACCGCAGTTAGCAGCAACAAACTGAGCAGCGCACACAGATACATCAAGCGGTACAACATAAAACCCCCTTTTCTCACTTCTCTAAGACCAACACCATGAAGCTGCCCGGCAACGCGACGGGGCGCGGATTGGGCCGTTCCGTCGTCGGCGCAGGGGCCGGGCCATACTCGGCGGTCGGCAGATAAAGCCGATGCGTTTTGGGATCAAGCGCAATCGTGCGCGCGCCGTTTTGCGTCTTGACGGTTTCTGACGCGAACTTGCCCGGCGCGGTTTCGCGCACGACTGTGAGCGTGCCGTCGCCGCCATTGGAACTGAACGCCAAGCCCGTGCCCGGATCAAACGCAGCGCCATCCGTGCCTGCGCCGATGGGTGCCTCAGCGATGACCTTGCCGGTGTTCGCATCCATCACGATCATCTTTTTGTTTCCGCAAACGGCGTAAAGCCGCCGCTTCTTTGCATCCAGCGCCAACCCGCTAGGCCCTTCGCCAGGCGCGAGCGGCCAGCGCGCTTTGATCGTCAGCGCCTTCGCGTCAATCACGGCGATTTCGCTTTTGTCGTCAATGTTGACGAAGACCGTGCCTTTGCCATCGGTCTGCGCAAATTCAGGCCGTCCGCCGAGCATGACGGTCTTGATGACTTCGCCTTTGGCCGCGTCAATCACTGTCGTGCTGGTTTCGGCGGCGGTGCGCGTGCGGTTAAAAGTGAAGATGCGCTTGGTCACGGGTTCATAAAGAATCGCGTCGGGATTGCCGCCGGTTTTCGCCGTGCCAATCACGGCCAGCGTATTCAAATCGAAAATCGTCACCGTCGCATCGCGGCCATTGCTGGTGAAGCCGCGCTTGAGATCGGGCGCGAGGGCGATGCCGTGGACGCCGTTCGTATTGGCGATTTCGCCGACGGCCTTGCCCGACGCAAGGTCTACGACCATGACTTTGGTGGCGTGCGAGACATACAGGCGTTGCGCCGCGCTATCCACCGCAAGATAGTCCCAGCCGCCTTCGCCGCCGAGCTTGATCTGGTTGACGACGTGATAGCCCGAAGCTTGCGCGAACGCGCTGACCGACAAGCAAAGCATCACGATGAATAGACAGAGTGATTTCATAGTTTTCATGATTGAACTCCAAGTTGGTTAGAGACGGTCACGCTGCCCATAACGACAAGCGAGCCTTTCACTTTTGGTTAATATTCCAGCGTAAAAGCAAACTGAAGCTGTCTCGGATTGAAAGCCGCAATTGGTCTGGCAAAGCCCGGCTGCGCCTTCGGCCCGGAGCCAAAGTAGGGATTCAACTGACTGAAATTTGTTCGGTTGAAGAGGTTGAAAAACTCAGCCGACAGATTCAACCGCCGTCGCTCGCCAATGGGAAAGTATTTGATCGCCCGCAAATCTACGGTAAAGAAGTTCGGGGTCAGCAGTGAATTGCGCGTGTAACCGAGTGGACGCGATGACAGCGGCAGCGCGTGCGTGCGGTTCGCATCAATGCCAATCAAGGGATTGACTGGACGACCGCTAGCCAACGTGACGATAGGCGCGAGTTGAATGTGGCTGAAAACTTTTTCGAGCAATTCAAAACGCCCGCCTTTATTGTTCGCCTTACTTTCCTCGCCAATCGGCAGATCAAACAAACCGCTGATGACGAGTCGCTGCCCCTGATGATTGCGCGAAAGGGCGCGTTCATTACGCAGATTGAAAGGATTCTCCGGCTGCTCGTCAAAATCGGAGGCGTCATCAATCGTCTTTGAATAGGTGTAGCTGACCAGCGCGAGCAGTTCTTTTGCGAAGCGGCGATTGAGCGTCAGCGACAAGCC
>JANOWX010000177.1:0-10930 GCA_031418175.1 Acidobacteriota bacterium
GCAGAGTCTCCGGCGAAGGCCGCCGGGAAAGCCGGATGCGGGAAATCTGCACGTCCGGTTTGACGAGGGGGGAGGCGGAAACCCTCCCCTACTCTACTGGTGAAAGTCTTTTGCTCGAATGTTAGCGCAAGCGCCCAACAAAGGAGTGGCGTTCGGAACGGGTTTATGTATAGAATACAAATTGAAAATCAAAACCATTTAGCTTTTGAAAGATGAATCTGACCATGCCAACTTTGCTTGCTGACCCACCACACGTCACCGCTGCCCAACCCGATACGCTTGCGAAACAACCACGGCTGTTATTGGTCGGCAATCCCAACGTCGGCAAATCGGTGATCTTCGGCTATCTGACGGGCAAGTATGTGACTGTCTCGAATTATCCCGGCACGACGGTCGAAGTCTCGCGCGGCAAATTTCGTTACAGCGGGCGCGATTGGGAAGTGATTGACACGCCGGGCGTCAATTCGCTGGTGCCGCAATCCGATGACGAACGTGTGACGCGCGATTTGTTGCTGGCCCAACGGCCCGATGTGATTGTGCAAGTGGCCGATGCTAAAAATTTGCGCCGCACCTTGTTGCTCACGACGCAACTGGCCGAATTGGGCGTGCCAATGGTGCTGGTGCTGAATCTGATGGATGAAGCGCGCGGACGCGGGATCGAAATTGATGTTGAAGGATTGAAGCAGCTCTTTGGCATCCCCGTTGTGCCCACCGTGGCGATTGATGGCGAAGGCCTCTACACGTTGTTCAAGACGATTCACCACGCCGCCGTGCCCCGCGATCCGCTGGCGGCATCGCGCGCGCGGCTTCTCGGTTCCGCCGAATTCGCCCGCGTGCCCGCCAACACCGCAGGCGCAGCAATGCCGCAACAACTCACACTGGAATGGCTGCAAACGCGCGATGCGGGTTTGCGCAGCGGCGTTGAAGACTGGTTGCAAGCGCAAACGCCTGATTGGCCAATCCCGCACGCCGATGCGCGGTTGCGCACGCTGACCGCGCGGCTGGAAGAAGCGCGCAATGTTTGGCTGGAACAATCCGTCACGCAATTCAAAAAGGCCGCGCCCAGCGTGCTGGCCGATGCCGAAAGCAAAACCTTTCCGTATGTGTTCGCCGCGTTGGCATTGGGGCTGTCGCTGTTTCTTTACACCGAACTGGGCCGCCTGTTTGGTTGGGTGACGCCGTATGGCTGGTTGAACGCGCACTTGGAAAGCGGCGTTTTGCCCGCCGCACAAAACTGGTTGGCGGGGCATCATCTGGGCACGCTCGGCAGCTTGCTTTTCGGCACGCTCAACGCGGAAAGCGGCGCGTATGAAAATGGATTTTTGTATCCGTTGATCCCGCAGTTGCTGTTGCTGATTGCGCCGGTGTTAGTGCCGCTGGCGCTGTGTTTGCGCCGTTCGCGCGGCTTCGCTGAACGGCTGGGGCATTGGTCGCGCGATTGGCGCACGGGCGCGCCGGTGCTGTTGGCGGTGTTGTTGCTGATGTATGAATTCGTCGGCGTCATCGGCGCGGGCACGCTGGTGGATGCGCTGGAAAACAATCTGTTCAACGGACTGTTGACGCCGTGGTTGCAAGCCTGGGTTCCGCACGGGCTGGTTTACGATTTTCTGATTGGCAAGTACGGGTTGATTTCGGTCGGGTTCACTTACGCGCTGGCGCTGGTGTTGCCGATCGTGACGACCTTTTTCATCGCGTTTGGCTTGTTGGAAGACAGCGGCTACTTGCCACGACTGGCGATTCTGGCGGATCGTCTCTTTCGCGTGATGGGGTTGAATGGCAAGGCTGTGTTGCCGATGGTGCTGGGCTTGGGGTGCGATACGATGGCGACGATGACGACGCGCATTTTGTCTACGCCAAAAGAGCGGCTGATCGCCACCTTGCTGTTGGCGTTGGGCGTGCCTTGTTCGGCGCAATTGGGCGTGATCCTGGCCATCAGCGGCTCGCTCAGTCTGGGCGCGGTGGTGACGGTCTTCGGCGTCGTGTTTTCACAGATGCTGCTGATTGGCTTTCTGTCATCGCTCATCATCAAAGGGCAGCGCGGCGATTTCATCTTTGAACTGCCGCCGATTCGCACGCCGCAACTCAAAAACATCTGGGCCAAAACGCACCAGCGCATCTGGTGGTATTTGCGCGAAGCCCTGCCGTTGTTCCTGTTGGGTACCGTGCTGTTGTTTGTGCTCGACCGGCTGCGCGTGCCCACGCCGTGGGGACGATTGAGCGGGCTGGAGATGATCGAAAACGCTCTTTCGCCGCTGGTGACGGGCGTTTTGCAATTGCCGCGGCAGACGGCGCAGGTCTTGATCCTGGGCTTCTTGCGGCGCGATTACGGCGCGGCGGGTTTATTTCAAATGGTGCGCGACCACGCGCTGGATAGCGTACAGATCGTGACGTCGTTTATCGTGCTGACGCTGTTCATCCCCTGTGTCGCCAACTTTTTTATGATCATCCGCGAACAGGGCGTGCGGCGCGCGCTGCTGATGCTGGCCTTCATCACGCCGTTTGCGATTGCCGTCGGCGGCACAGTGGGTTGGTTGCTGCGCGCCTTACATATTCATTTCTAACACCTGACTTATGCATCATTGGCTCTCACAAGAAATCACCGAAGTGCTCGAAGCGGCCTGGACTTGCGCCGAGCAAGGCGTCGTCACGCAGGCACGCATCGCGGCCGAAGCCAAGACCGAAGTCACCGATGACTTGTTGGCCGAATGCGAGCGCGACGGCTATCTGACGCGGCGCAACGGCGAGCTACATTTGACCGAACAAGGCCGCCAGACCGCCGCCGAAATCATTCGCCGCCACCGGCTGGCCGAACGCCTGGTCGTTGACGTGCTCGGCATGACGCTGGAAGAGAGCGAAGCGGACGCTTGCGAATTCGAGCATCTGCTGGCGCGCGGCGTGACCGAGGCAATTTGCACGCTGCTCGGCCATCCGCGCTTTTGCCCGCACCAACACCCCATCCCGCCGGGGGCGTGTTGCCGCCACGCACAGCAACAAGTCCCGTCCGTCGTGAGTACCGTAGACCGCTTGGACATTGGCGAACAGGCGCGTGTGGCTTATCTGAGCGCTCCGCAGTTTGCGCGCTTGCAGAAACTTTCCGCGCTTGGACTGGCGCCGGGCGCTACGTTGAAGCTGTTGCAAAAGTATCCCAGTTTCGTCGTGCAATGCGACGAAACCCAGATTGCACTGGAAGCGGAAATCGCCCGCGATATTTATGTCTGGCGCGCCGCTGACGCCCGTCAATAATTGGCCCTTCGTTCGCTCACGCCCACCAATCGTCCCGCGTCACAACACAGCTTTCCGTTCGCTACCGAGAGCCACCGCCTACCGAGCAACTTCGAGGCGCATACCAAAGCTGCCTCAAGCCGCAGCACTCCACAACCGCGACTTCGTTTATTTGAGCGCCGCCACGCGCGCGGCCAGCCGGCCTGATTCGTGACAAGTCATGCAGGCCAGTGTGCTGTTGGCCGCTGACTGGGGATTCGCCTTCCACTGCTTGGCGACGGATTCGTAAGGCGTGTCGCGCAACAGCGTGAGAATCCGGTCGAGATGTTGATTCGCTTCTTCGGCGCGGCCGGTGCGTTGGGCCGATTGCGCCAGGCCGCCGAGCAATTCGCCGCGAATGTGGACGGGCAGTTTATCAACGGCGGGGGCCTGCTGCTTCCACAACAATTGATAAGCGTCGTAGGCTTGCGTCCAAGCGGCCGCGCGATTCTCCGGCGGCAAGCGGTCGGCAAACAGCACGTAACTGCCGCCGGTCACTGCCGCGACGCCGCCAGCAGCAACGCCATTATTGGGGGCGTATTGATGGGCTTGGGCAAACAGGTCGAGCGTCTTGCGATAGGTTTGCTGGAACTCGTCCGTGCGCTTGGCTTCGTAAGCGCGCACCGCGCGGTATAGCGTTGCGCCCGCCTGCCACGCCAGCAATTCGTATTTGGCGTCAGGACGTTTTTCCAGCAGTGTCTGGATGTTTTTTTCGCCGCGCGCGAGCCGTTCCATGTCGTCAGTCAGGAAGCCCGCGAAGATGTCTTCGCGGACGAGGTGTGAATGGTGAAGCGCGTGTCAGCGAGCGGCGGTTCGGGTGCTTGGGCGAACGCCGCTGTCACGCACGCCAGTAATAAAATCACTTTGCCGATGCGATGCATAGCTTGATCCTCTTGAAGTGGTTAATCCGTTAGTGCTCGTCGCCGTTGCCACGAGGCGACCCAGCTTATTCGGTTTTGCGTTGTAAATCCACGGTGGCTTTCATCGTATGGCCATCGTGCTCGGCTTTGGCTTCGCCTTTCAGATGGCCCTCCACCAGCGTCAGGTCGAATTTGATGAGCGGCCCGTCGGACTGCACACCGAACGTGAGTTTGTTGCCTTCGACTTTGCCGTTTTGAATCGGCCATTGTTGCTCGGCGTTCGGCCCGCCTGTGCCGGTGAGTTCCGTGCCGTCCTGCTTCAGCACCATGTAGGCCACATCATCTTTCGTTTCGCCATCCAGCGTGGTGACGAAGCTGCCGGCCCATTTGCCCGTCACGCCGTCGGCGGCGGCCAAGAGCGCGGACGCCAACAGCAAAGCGAATCCAACTGCGCGCATAACATTTTTCATCGGTTTCTCCTTGGTAAACAGTTTCGGGTTTGAAGTACGGAGCGGCATACGAAACCGCTTTAGCGATAGTTCCATGCACTTTAGCTCGACCTGCGCAGCTTGGCGCGCTGGCCTTTCAGTCAAAGCAACATTCATACTGCGTGGGCATGAATCAAAATCAAAAGTCGTGGAAGAAAATCGAGCCCTGTCACGTCTAAAACGGCAAGCCCCTTCAATCAGAAGTTCAGGCTCATCTTGGCAACGGCTCATTTCGGGGCACGGACGCAACAGGCCTAACCAGCGCTTGCCGTGTTCTGTCCCCGGGATCAATATGAAAAGAAGCGACAGTTTATGCACGGAATGTTTGCCCCGCTGCTGTTGGCCGCAATGGTTTTGATGCTGCTAGCGCCAGCGCAAAGCCCGCTGTTCAGCCCCGCGCCCGGCTCGCCCATAGCGGTCGGCGAAGGTTCCGGGTTCGTCATTCTCGCGGATGTCAACCGTGATGGTAAGCTTGATCTGGTGACCCAGCATTTGCAACAGCGCGTCGTGGCGGTGCATCTCGGCGCTGGCACGGGGCGTTTTGCGGCGGCTCCCGACAGTCCGATTAGGCTGGCCTATGCGCCAGGCAGCATCCAACTTGGAGATGTCAACAGCGACGGCCTGCTCGACCTCTGCCTCAGCGGCTATGAACGCAATACCCCCAATACTGTGGATGTTTTTCTCGGCAATGGCAGCGGCAAGTTCACGTTGGCGCCCGGCTCGCCTGCCGTGGTCAGCGCGTCCAAAGAATTCAACCCGCACGGCCTGCGGCTTTTGGACATCAACGAAGACGGGAAGCTGGACATCATCGCCACGAATATGCTGCAGAACACTTTTGCAACTCTGCTCGGCAACGGACGTGGCGGTTTCTCGCCCGGCCCGGCTTCGACCTTTCCTGCGGGGCAGGGACGTTATGCGTTCGCGTTTGGCGAGCTTGACGGCGATGGGCATCTCAATGCCGTCATCGCCAACGGCAATAACGAGTTTCTTGAACCGGGCCGCGTGGTTATGCTGCGTGGCGACGGCAAAGGTGTATTCAAAACCGTATCGGAAACACCTGTGCCGACGGGGCCGCGTTACGTGACGCTGGGTGACGTGAATGGCGACGGGCGTGCCGACCTCGTGCTCACGCATGGCAGCCATCAATTGAGCGTCCTCTTGAATCAGGGCGGCGGCAAGTTCGCGCCCGCGCCCGCTTTGTCATAAGACCTCGGCACGGATGCGTGGGCCGTGACTGTTGCCGATGTTAATGGGGATAAGCGCAACGACTTGATTGTGGCGACGGTGGAGAGCATCACCGTGCTGCTCAATGGCAAAAGCGGATTCGCGCCCGCGCCGGGTTCACCGTTTCGCGCTGGCCCTGGCGCTTTCTACCTCGGAATCGGAGACATGAACAAAGACGGCAAGCTCGACATCGCGGCGTCCAGCTTTGGAGGCAAAGCCGTGACCTTGTTGTTGGGGCGTTGAATGACCAGTTGCGCTAGGGTTCAAAGTTGCGCGGGCGGGTGTTCATTAAACGCCAACAGTATGCGGCGCAGGTTGACGACCTCTTCCCGGTTGAGTTAGAGCGCGGCTACGGTGGCGCGCCCTGTCGGTGTGAGACCGAGGATTTCGAGGTAATCATCACTCCAGGTGAAATGTTCGGCCCAGCGATGTTTGCGTGGATGAAAGAGCGGCGCGAGTTTGGCGGTCAGCGGGTCACGTGCCTTGACCTTGGTATGTTTATGATCGTTGCAGCCCTGACAAGCGAAGGCGAGATTACTCTCAATGGTTGGGCCGCCGCGTTTGCGCGGCACTATGTGTTCAAGAGCAAAGGAATGCGGCGAATAACGGGACTGGCTCAGGCAGTATTCGCAAGCCCCGTGGGCGCGCGCGCTCACCAAACGCCTGAGCGCCGCGCGGCTGAGTGGTTTAGTCATACTCAGGCTCCGGCGGGGTGAGGCCGAGTTGCCGCATTAACTCCGGCAAGCCGAGCTTACGCAGCCGCGCCAGTTCGGCCAGATGTTGCAAGCGTTCCACCTCGAACTGTTCGCGCTCTTTTGACAGGGCTAGCAATTCGCGTTGTTCGGCAAGTGTGAGGCTGGCGCGGCGGTGTTTGCGGTGCAACGCGGCGTAACGCTGTTGCGCGGCGGCGGGGAGCGCTTGATTGATGCGGCGCAACAATACGGTTTCGCGCGGCAGTAAGCTGGGCGCGGCGGGTTGGCGGCGCAAGCCTTGCAATCGGTTTAAGAGGCGCTCCAATTCCGGCGGCGGCAATTGCCGCGCGGCTTCCAGCAACTGATCAGAGGCGTTTTGGATGGTCGGCATATTGATTCTGCTCCTTGCGGGCGCATCATACGCCACCCGCCTTTGGGCTGGCGAATCAGGCGAGGGAAAGATGCAAACATTTTGGCAAGACTTGCGCTACGGCGCACGAACGTTGTTGAAGCAGCCCGGCTTCACCTTGATCGCCGTTCTCACGCTGGCGCTGGGCATCGGCGCGAATACGGCAATCTTCACAGTGGTCAACAGCGTGTTGCTGCGCCCGCTGCCATTCGATCAGCCGGAACGCCTGGTGCGTCTGTGGCAAAGCCATCCGCGCCGCAACGTCGAACAGCAACTCGTCACCCCGCCCGATTTGGCCGAATGGCGCGCGCGAGCGCAATCGTTTGAAAACATCGCCTATTGGTCAGGCACGGGCGATTTCAACCTGGTCAATCACGAAGGCAGCGAGAAAGCCCGTTGCGCCTATGCGTCGTCTGACCTGTTTGCGACGCTGCGCGTGCGCCCTTACTTGGGCCGCGTCTTTGTGCCAGAGGAAGATCAAGAGCACGGCCCGCTCGTCGCGTTGCTCGCGTATGAATACTGGCAACGCCGTTTTGGCACTGACCCGCAAGTGTTGGGGCGCACGTTGACGGTGGATACGTTTGGCCGCCGCGTCTACACCATTGTCGGCGTGCTGCCGCCGGGCTTCCGCTTTCCCAATCAAACCGAAGTCTGGTTGCCGGTGGGTTGGGACGGCCTGCCGCGCCAGCGGCGTGGCCCTTGGCTTTCAGTGCTCGCGCGTTTGAAAGACGGCGTGCCGCCGCAACAGGCACAAGCCGAATTGAGCACGCTGCAAGCCAGCCTCGCGCTGCAATTCCCCGAATCGTTGAGCGGTTCGGCGGCTGTCGTCATTCCGTTGCTCGAACAAACGCTGGGCCGCAATTTGCGGTGGGCGCTGTGGCTGTTGTGGGGCGTCGTCGTGGGCGTGCTGTTGATCGCCTGCGCCAACGTCGCCAATCTGTTGCTGGCGCGCGCGGCTGAGCGGCAAAAAGAGATCGCCATTCGTTTGGCACTGGGCGGCAGCCGCTGGCGCTTGCTGCGGCAGTTGTTGACCGAAAGCCTGTTGCTCGCCTTGCTCGGCGGCTGTCTGGGCGTGTTGCTGGCGCATTGGAGCTTGAAACTGCTGATCGCCTTCAACGCCGATCAAGTGCCGCGCTTGAACGAAGTGCGTTTGGATGGCTGGTCGCTCGGCTTCACGTTGCTGATTGCTTGTTTGACTGGTTTGCTTTTCGGACTCGCGCCCGCGTGGCAAACGACGAAGCCGGATTTGAATGTGGCCTTAAAAGAGACGGGCAAAGGGGCGTCCGGCAATTTGCAACGCAGCCGTTTGCGCAACCTGCTGGTCGTGACCGAAGTCGCGCTCTCGCTGATACTGCTGGTTGCGGTCAGCCTGATGCTGCGCAGCTTTGCGCAAATGACGCGTGTGAATCGCGGCTTCGAGCCGGAACACTTGTTCAGCGCCAAGCTGGATTTTTCAGTGTCGGGCTTTACGACCTGGGTCAGGGCGACCGAGACGCGCCCGCAAGTGACCGTGCGCGAATTGCTCGGACGCTTGCAACAGCAGCCCGGCGTGCAAGCCGCCGCTGCCGTCAGCGACAAGGCGGGTATGTCCATCAGCGTCGAAGGCCGTCAGACCGGCGTCGAGAGCGATTATCCGCGCGCCAGCTTTCAATGCATCACGCCGGATTATTTCCGCGCGCTGGGCCTGCCGCTCTTGCGTGGCCGCACGGTCAGCGAGAGCGATACGCTCGAGGCCCCGCGCGTCGCCATCCTCAGTGAGTTGCTGGCCAAGCGTCTCTTTGGCAACGCTGACCCGCTTGGCAAACGCATTCACCCCAGCCGCCTCAACCCCGGCCAGATTGCCGAACCTGACCGCTACACCAATGTCTCGAACTGGACGGAGATCATCGGCGTGGCGGCGGACGTGAAGAGCCTGAGCCTCGATCCGCAAGTCGAGACGAACGTTTATATGCCGTACTGGCAATGGCCCATGCAATCGCCCACGCTGGCCGTGCGCACGGTTGGCAATCCAGCCAACCTGACCGCCGCCCTTCACAGCGAAGTCAAAGCGCTGAACAAAGGCTTGCCCGCGCCCAAAGTACAAACGATGAACGAGCGGCTCGCCGAGGTCGTCGCCGAACCGCGCTTTCAGACCTTGCTGCTGAGCCTGTTCGGGCTGGTGACGCTGATGCTGGTGAGCGCGGGGATTTACGGCGTCGTCTCTTATTCCGTCGCGCAACGCACGCACGAGATCGGCATCCGCATGGCCTTGGGCGCGCCGCCGCAAGCCGTGCTGAAACTGATCGTCGGGCAGGGCATGAAACTGGCCGCAGGCGGGATTGCGTTGGGGTTGGCGGGCGCGCTGTTGCTGACGCGCTTGCTCAAGGCGCTGTTATTCGGCGTCGGCACGACCGACCCGCTGTCGTTTGCAGTGGCGGCGTTGTTGTTGGCGGGCGTGGTGCTGCTGGCGTGTTATGTGCCAGCGCGGCGGGCGGCGCAGCTAGACCCGCTGGTTGCCTTGCGGCACGAGTGAGGCCGCTGCAGGTGTTTCCCAAAAGCTTCAACCTGTCAACGAGCCCTTAAATACTTCGTCATGAAATTGTTGCCATTCCTGGCAAGATATTTTAGACGAAGCTCTGAAAGCCGCTCTGGGAGCGCCTTTCAGCGCAATTTGCAAGTCGTCCAACTTTTCGGGAATGACCCCTGTTTGGTTCCGGCTTGTCCGGGTTGGGATCATTAATTCAATAACTTTCCCGTTTCTGTTTGTTGAATTCTGATCTGTGCGGTTGATACGCCCCTTGTAGTAACGAATTTATTCGCTACTACAAGGGGCGTTGGCTTGTGGGTTTGGCTACGTGTTAAACCGCCGCTTCGTCTTCGCTTATCACGACCACTTTGACGATGGCGGTGACTTCGCGGTGGAGCTTGACCGGGACTTCGTATTCGCCGGTTTCCTTGATCGGGTCTTTGAGCGTGATCTGGCGGCGGTCAATCTCGTAATCCTGCGCGGCAAAGGCTTCCGCCACGTCCATCGAGGTGACCGAGCCGTAGAGCAAGCCGTGCTCGCCGACCTTGCGGTGAAAGACGAGGGTGACGTCTTTGAGCAAGGCCGCCTGTTGTTCGGCCACCGCTTTTTCTTCGGTGGATTTCTTGAGCAGCGCCTTGCGTTGCATTTGGATCTGCTTGACGTTGGCGATTGTCGCCTGGACGGCCAGCCCTTGCGGCAGCAGATAATTGCGGCCGTAACCGGCGCGCACTTTGACGACTTCGCCGCGCGCGCCCAGTTTGTCTACGTCAGTGCGTAGTAAAACTTCCATCATTGCCATAACGATTTGAACTCCTTTCGTTTAGTACTTCGTGTAGGGCAAGAGCGCAATGTTGCGCGCGCGCTTGATTGCCTCGGTGATCTTGCGTTGCTGGTAAGCCGAGAGGCCCGAGAGGCGGCGCGGCAGGATTTTGCCGTTCTCGGCGATGAACGTTTGCAGCAGCTTCACGTCCTTGTAGTCAATGTAGTCAATGCGCTCGGCCGTGAGTTTTGAGACGCGGCGGCGGCGCGTGTTGCGGCCTTTCGGCCCTCTGCTCATTTTGTCGTCGTCTTGGTCGTTTCTAAATGCCATAGTGATTCACCTCTGTGAGTAAGGCTGTGCGGGTGACAGCGAATTACATATCCTCCAACGCGGCGCGCTCTTCGGCGGTCAGCGGCAGATCGGTCAGATCATCGTCGCTGCGGCGCGCGAGGGCGGCGGCGCCTTTGCGTTTGGCCTTCATCTTGGCGGCGCGCTTCAGGTCTTCGTCGGTGCGCACGGTCATGTGGCGGATGACCGCGTCATTGACGCGCAGGCGGCGTTCGACTTCGTAAATTTCGCCGCCGCTGCCTTCGAGGTAGATGAAGGTGTAATTGCCGTCATCGAATTTGCCGATGGGGTAGGCCAGTTTTTTGCGGCCCAGATTTTCAACCTTGGTGACCTGGCCGCCTTTATCGGTGATGACTTGTTCGATTTGGGAAGTGAGTTTCTT
>JANOWX010000178.1:0-14118 GCA_031418175.1 Acidobacteriota bacterium
CGGTTGGCTGCCGCGCCCGGTACTGTACCGGTGTTGCGTGTTTCTGATTTACGGCTTCGGCAACCCGCCATCCCGCGGATAGCGCTGCAACATCCCTTCCTCTTTCATCAGCTTTTCAATCGCCGCCATCTCCATCGGCACGAAATCCGAGACGATCTCTTTGCCGGTCGCGGTGATGATGATGAGGTCTTCCAGGCGAATGTAAATCTGCTCTTCGGGCACGGTCAGCGCGGGTTCAATCGTGAAGACCATCCCGGCGCGCAACGCTTCGCCGTGCGGCCCCACATCGTGCGTCGCCATGCCGACCCAATGGCCCAACGAAGCATTTGGATTTTTCGCCGACGACTGATAGCGCGCGACAAAGGCCTTCGCCGCATTCTCATACGCCGGCTTGGAAAATCTGGACGAAGCCAGCAACCGCTCCATCTCTTTGACCGCTTCCTGCAAGATCGTTTGCGGCGTGACGTTCGGTTTGATCGCCTTCAGCACGGCCTGGTAACAACCGAGGTAGAAGCCGTACAACTCGCGCTGCCAAGCGCTGAACGTGCCGTTGACCGGCATCATCCGCGTCACGTCGCTCATGTAGTAGCCCACGTCCGGCGCGAAATCCATCAACAGAAAATCGCCGTCGCGCATCTGCCGTTTGCCCGCGTTGTAATGCGGATACCAGGCATTGCGCCCGCTGGCGATCAGCGAGTAATAAGCCTCGCCCTGCGCGCCGTTGCGGTAATAAACGTATTTGGCCATGCCATCCAACTCGTGTTCATAAAGGCCCGGTTCGGTCGAGCGCATCGCCTCCATCAACGCCAAGCCCCCAAGGCGCGTAGCCTTTTTGATCAACGCCAACTCGCGCGGACTCTTGATCAGCCGCAAGCGGTCGAGCGTGGGCGTCAGGTCTTTAAGCTCGAACTGCGGGAAGCGCCCGCGCAGCGTTTGCAGCAGCGCCCCTTCACGCGACGGCCGACCGTCGAATGGATCCGCCGCATAATCGCCAATCACGCGCACCGCCAGATCGCGGCTCATCGCAAAGCCTTCCGCCGGGCTGAAGGGCGTGAACAACACCCGCCCGCTCGTCCGCGCCGCGCGCGCCAGATGCTCATTCAACAAATCGCTGCCATAAACCGCCTCGACGCCGCTGAGTTTGACGACCTCCGCCGCGTCTTCCGCCGCGAGCAGCTTGCCCTCGCTGCGTTCGCGCCCTTCGTTGCGATGCGGCAGGTAAAGCGACGCTCGCCGCGTTGCGCCATCCAGCAACAGATAGGCGTGCGGGACTTCGCTGCCGCACAGGTAGTAAAACTCGTTCGACTGGCGAAAGCGCGTGTACCCGGCGGGACTCGGCGCGCCTTGCACGAGCGCGAGGCCGTGCTCGCCGATGGCCTGGTAAACTTCGGCGCGGCGCGCGGCGAATTCTTGCGGCGGGAAATCGGTGGTGAAGGGTGAGAAGCCTTCCTGCGCCGGGGCGATGGCGGACAAGAGCAAGAGCGCGATGAACGCAAAGCGGGTTGGTTTGAGCATGACGAACTCCTTTTCAGTTGAATGGGATTGAAGGTTAGCCGCAACGCTGTCCCGTTGCAACGACCTCCGCGATCAGTTCAGCCGCCGCAGCGTAGGTTGAATACCGGCCCTGTTTGAACTGTTCAGCGCCCGCGCGGATTTCTTCGCGCAGGGGCGCGTGTTGCTGGCGGCGCAATTCGTCGCGTTGCTGCAAGAGCCGCTTCGCCATTTGGTCTTCGCTCTCAAGTTGAGCAAGCAGCAAGAGCTGCGCAAGCGCGGATTCGCTTGCGCAGTTTACTGACGGGTTGGTTTCTGGCAAGGCGCAGTGGCAAGCGTCAAATCACCGCTGCCGCCCGGCAACGCTTGCGGATTCTGCGCCCCATTCGTCGCACCGCTCACCGTTTTTCGGATGTATTCGAAAAGCTCCGCCGCCGTAATCCGGCAATCGCCGTTCGCATCGGCTTTGCCTTGTTGCGCGCCTGCCAGCAAGGCCCAGGTGAAAACGCCGTGGCCGAGGTCGCTGTTCAGCTTCCACTGCGCGCCTTCCTGCGACTCTTCGTTCAGGCCGGAGGAACTGATGACCGTCCAGCCTTTCTTTTGAAAGAGCGCGCCTTCGTAAAAATTGAAGCCGGGCTGCGGGGCGGGCGTGGCTGGCACGCCGACGCTGAGCGTGACCGTGGGCGTTTGGTTAACGGGCGGCTTGTCCTGTTTGTCCTGCTTCGTGCCAACACCACGCTTGTCCGGGCCGCCTTGTTTAACCGGGGCCGCTGGCGCGGGGTTGAGCGATTGGCGGTTGACGCCCGCGCTGTGACAAGTGTCAAAGAAGGCAATCAGGCGCGCCTGTTTGCTCTGCTGGTTGACGAATTGGCCGACTTCGCTCATCGCCAGCGCGGTGTTGGGCAGATCGGTTACTTTGGAATCGTGCAGCAGAAAGTAAAGCTTGCTGCGGTCGAAGGGGTCGGGCGCGCCGTGGCCGGCCATGAACAGGTAAATCAAATCGTTCTCGCCGGCAGTAGTCAAAAAACTTTGCAATTCGCGCCGCACAGCCGCGCGCGTCGCGGTGTTGTCGGTTAGGCAAACGACTTCGTTCGCCTTAAACCCGCCGCCGCTGTCGCTACGCAGCCAATCGCGGATGGCCTCGGCATCCCGGTGCGCGAACTGCAAATTGTTCAAACCGCCTTCGGAATACTTGTAAGCAGAGACGCCGACGATGACGGCGTAGCGGCGTCCGCTGAAGCCGGTCGTCGTGGTCGTGGCCAGCGCCGCCTGGCGTTGTGCAACCGCCGCCGCCGCGCAATCGGGATGCAAAATCGGAATGGTTATCAACGTGCGATTGCCATTGTAATCGGTGGCTTCAATCAGCAGTGCGCGGGTGCCGGGTGTAACCAGAAAATTGCTATTGAATGGCAGCGGCGGCAGCGGCGCCGGAACTGCTTTTTTAGCGCCTTGCTTGAGCGGCGGCAGTTTGAACCGTTTGTCCTTGGGCAAAGGCGTGCCAGCGATAAGCTGGCTGTTGATCGTGACGCTGCGCACGTAGCCGCTGTCGTCACTGGCGGAACCGCTGACGAGCACGGTTTGCGCGGCGCTGGTGGCGTTAAACGCGGCAGTGGGCGCAGTCAATGTCAGTTGTGGCGCGGCGCGATCGTTTTGCAACACGTGCGGGTCTTCCGGCGCGGGGAGCGCTTCAACGCGAATCTCGGAGGCGCAACCTTCAGCCAGTGAGGTATTGGGCTGGCGCGCAGCAGTTGGCGTGCCTTTGCCGGGCAACAGGACAAACGTGCAGTGATAGGTGATGTTGCCTTTCGCTTCTTGGGCGGTGACATCCAGCAGGTTCTTGCTGCTGTCCCAAATCACATTCGGGTTATTGCGCAAGTCTATGTCGAGAAAATGCCCTGCCAACCCGCTCCCTCTTTTGACCGTGAGCGATTGGCCGTTGAGTGTGGCATTGATGCGGCTGTAGCTGACGCGCCCGGCGAAGGGTTCGACCACCCACACCTTGATGCGCGTGATGGCAGGTTTCGCCGGCACCGGGATTTCCAGATGCGCGCCCGCCGGCAATAGCCCGGTGTCGAGTTCGGGCAGTTCGATGCCAAAGGGCGCGCGGTCATCCACGATTTTCGGGCTGGTCTGCGAGGTGGCGGGCGGCGCTGAGATGAGCGGCCAAAACAGCAAGGCGATGAGCAGGGAGATGAAACTTCGCATAGGTTTTTCCTGGGTTGGCGTGGTGATTGAAAACGCTTTTGGAGTGCTGCGGCTCGGCGCAGCTTTTCGTTCGCCGGTGACAGGCTAGCAGGAACCGGAAGCTATCAGCCACGAATGAAAAGCCGCGGCGAGCCGCAGCACTCCGCCTTAGCCGGCACGTTACGGCTTCTTTTTCGGAGCCGGTTTTGGTTCCACCGGAGCAGGTTTGACCTCGGCGGGACGCGGGGTTTCGATACGTGGGGCAATGTCCGGCGTGTTGTTCGTGTTGGTGTTGGCGTCCACACCGCGCGTGCCTTCCGTCGAGCGGCTGCTGACGGTGTTCAGCACGGGATGCGCAGCCCAGTCGTGCTCACCCATGCCTTTCAGATAAGCATAGATCGAATCCATGTTCGGCGGCAGGCTGCCGCTGTGCGTGCGTTGAAAAACCTCAACGTATTTTTCCAACCCTTCGATGATCTCACGGTTCTGGTTGGGATTGGCGTCGCTCATCTGCATCAGCGCCTTGTGCAGCCAGGGTTCGGCCAGCACGCCGCGCCGGTCGTGATTGATGGCGAGTTTGAAAGCCTCGAAAGCCTGGGCCTTTTCGGCGCGGTCTTTCGCCGTCAGTTGCATGACCTTGCCGTAATAGTAATGGGCTTGCGGATCATCGGAGCGCAGTTGGCGCGCTTCGCGCAGGTTTTCGAGCGCGACGTTGAACATGTCGTAGTAAAACGCGCGCACGCCATTGTCGCGTTTCAGATCGGCCATGACTTTGTCGAACTCCTCGCCCGCCGCAATGATTTCGTTGCGTTGCAGTTTGGCGTTTAACAGTTCGGTCATTTGGCCGAGCTGCTGCGCCGCCTCGCGTTCGCGTTTGTCGAACTCGGCGTTATTGCCGAACGATTTGCCCGCCTCGATCGGCGAGATGGTGGCGCTGTCGGGTGAATTCCGCAGGCGGCGCAGATTGGAACCGCCGCGCAACATCTGCGCTTTGCTGGTCAGCAAGCTCAGCGCGGGCGCCAATTGGCCGAGCCGTTCGCTGATGCGTTCGCTGCGCGCGAGAAAGCCGTCGCCCAAACGCGGCTCGCGCTCGGTCAGTTCCTGCAAGCGGGCATAAAACTTCGGAACTTCGCGCGGGTCGTAATTGCGGTCGAAGATCAGCCGCATGGCTTCCTTGTCGGCCTCGTTTTCCTGCACATCATTCCATTCCATCTGGCTCTTGTTGTCGAAAAACTTGAGCAGGCCATAGGTGCCGGCTCCCGCGCCAATCGCCATGAACAAGCCGCTGCCCACCGACTTGGTGCCGAGGCCCGTGGCAATTCCCGCAATGCCGCCGATGATCCCGGCCGTCAGTTGCTTCCGGCGTTCCTGGTCTTCCAATTCCATCGCCACCATGGCGTCTTCCCGCCAATGCATCTTTTCGACGTGGGCGATTTCGTGCGCCAGGATGTAGGCCATTTGCGCTTCGGTATCCACCAGCGAGAGCAGTCCCGTGGTCAGGAAGATCGTGCCCGTCGTGAGCGCGCGCGCATCGGGCACGGGATTCATGATCACCTTGAAGGCATAACGATGTGTGGCCGTGGGCACCAGGCTGTGGCCGACGCGGTTTATGTAATCCTGCACCAGCAGGTTGTCGTAAAGCGTGTCTTCCAGCTTGAGCTTGTCGCCGGTGAAAGTGGTCAATTCATCGTTGCTGTCGAAGGTATTGATCTGGAAGGCGTATTCGTTATGCTCGCGGCGCTTTTGTTTGTAGGCCTGATCCACGCGCCGTTTGAAGCCGGGCTTGGCCGTGTTGTTGTACTTCGTGCTGGCCGTCGCCAGCAGCTTGCGGTACTCCAGTTCGACCTCTTCGTCATCGGGTTCCTTGCCGGTGACTTTGTCCTTGAACTTGTCGAGAACGCCTTTCTTCTCTTTCTCTTTCTTGTTCTTGTCTTCGGTTTGCGCGTTACTTGCGCCTGCCAGCAACAGCAGGCAAACGAACACGCCGGCGGTCAGTGTGAGCAGGTGGTGAAATTGTTTTGACATGGCTTACTCCTAAGGTTGTTTGGGTTGAACGAAACGCGCCGTATTGGGGGAGCGTTCGCTGGCTTGGCCGGAGCGTTACCGCCCGGCAGTTTTGGCGCTGGTTTCGATGATCAGACTGGCGGCCTGCCAATCGGCTTCATCAAGTGAAATGGATGGGGCAGATGGTTGGGCCGGTTTTTTGACGCCGACGCCGCGTGTGTTGACGTAACCGCGCAGCCGCTTGCTGCGCAGCCGCTCGAAAACTTCGTCCCAGGACATCACTTCCTTGTCGCCCAGGTTGAGCTTGACGCTCGACAACAACGCGATGGTGACGTCTTTGCCGAGCGGTTCTTTCACTTCAAACGTATTTTGCGCAGGCAACCGGAGCGTGCCTGCGCCGCGGTTGCTATCAGCACTATCCGTCGGGAAGATGCAAGTGGCGACGTTTTCCTGGCTGAAGACCAACAAATAAACCCAGCCCGGCGCGCTGGTCTTCACCGTGTACGAGATGTCTTCGCCGAGGCGGTACTGCCATTTGTTTTCGTTCGTGCGCAATTCGACGCTCAGCTTCGAGTTTGGATTGGCGACCGGCAATTCGTGTTCGACCTGGGCCTGCGCCCCGGCGAAGAGCGGCAAATCGCCCAGCGGATATTTCGACAGGATTTCAAACGCGGGCTGCTGCTGGCCTTTGAGCTTCTGTTCGGCTTGCATCGTCGCGATCTGGCCAGTCAGCCGGGCGCGCAATTCATTCACCGTGAGTGTTTTTTGCGCCGCCAACGTCTCGTTGAACAAGTACGACAGCGCACCACGATACTGCTCAGCACCCAACCGCACCGGATAAGCCAATTGATTGGGCTGTGCCGCCGAAATCACCACGATGCCCGCCACCGTGCCGCTCAGCTTCTCTTCGACTAACCGTAGATTGCGCGGGACAAGCTGTTTGTCCTGCCGTTCCTCCACTTGGTAAGCGCCTCCGCTGTTGCCCCTGTTGCTGTTGCTGCCACGCGCATTCGTGCGCACCGCCGCCCACTCTTCGGGTGACGGCAGGTAGCGCGGCCCATCCGCTTTGGCCGCCGCCGCCCGATTGCCCGGCGCGCGGCTGAGCGTGCCCGAATGGCAGGAATCGAAGACCAGCACCGCCAGCCGTCCCGACAATTGCGCGATCAACGCATTGATCTCGTCATCCAGGATTTGATTCTCGGTTTGATTGGGCGGCACGAAGCGCACGTCGTAGGGCACGATGGTCTCGTCGCGCCCCTGCGGCCCTTCGCCCTCGTCGCCATCCACATCGCGCACGTGCGAGCCGTGCCCCGAAAAGAGAAAGAAGACGCGGTCGCCGGGCCGGGTGTCGTTGATCAGCCAATCCTCAAACCCTATCAGGATGGCTTCCCGCGTAGCCTGGCTGCCGGTCAACGTGTGAATGTCACCGGGCGCGAAGTCATACACGCGTTGCAAAAACGCCTTGGTCGCCCACACGTCTTCTTCCGCGCCCTTGACCGGATTGACCTCCTGACTCTGGTAGCCGTTGATGCCGACCAGCAGGGCGCGGCTCTTGCGCTGGGGTGCTTGCGCGCGGCTGTCAGCAAGGACATGACTGAACAGCGCGAGCAAACTGGCAGCCAGGATGAGCTTGATTGCGTGGTTTTTCATGGGGACTCCTGTTTACGTCCGTTGCCGTTTACAACCTTTCCGCGCGGCTCTGCCGCCTGATGTGCGGACGGTCTGTGACCGTCCGGGCCGCCAGCTTACTTTTCGGGGCTACGCCCCACTCCGCCATTCAATGCGGTCGCAATCCACGCGGAGCGGCTCATCCTCTAGCTCGCAGCGTTGCCAACTGCGGGCGCTTGACCAGCGGTAATCAATTGCGCGTTCGACCAGCCCGGCGCGCACCGGGTTCAAATGAATGTAGTTGGCCTTCTGCGCAAAGACCGCTTCGCTGAAGATCGCAAAAGACGTTCTTCTCCGCTTGCCAAAGCGAGTAACTATGCTGGCGCTTCCATTCCGCGTGCCGCAACTTTTCCAATGAGCTTTGCTGGTTTTGCACTTTCAGGTAATCAATCACCCGGCGCGCCGTAATGCCTTTGATGTAACGCAACACCTCCGCTGACGTGTCCGGCTCATCGGTCAGCACGTGCAGCTGATCGGGCATCAGCACGTAGGCGAAGATAAGAAAGCCGCCCGATTGACGCGCTTCATCCAGCGCCTGGCAAACCACGTTCGCCAGCGCCGCGGTGCGAAACACTGGCAGCCGGTCTTTGGCGACGATGGTGATGTAGAGGGCTTGAGAATCGCGCGAGACTTTGAATTTTTCGGTTGCCATGTCAAACCTCCGCGGGCGCAGCCCCCTAAAATAAAAGGGTCGTCTCCGGACGGTCAGAGACCGTCCGCACATCCGGCGGCGAAGCCGCAAAACTGGATGACATGCGGCTTTTGCTACCGGTCGCTCTGTCACCTGATTGCTTTGCGACTCTCGTTGCCGCAGCCCTGCTTTGTAAGGTGTACCCCATTTGCTATGGCTCAAACTGCCCCTTCGCGTGGGGAAAAGGAGCACTTGAACTGTTTGTGATGTGCGTTGCTGATGCTGGCTCGCTTACTGTGAATGCGAGGCAGAGTGTTTCCGGTTGCGTGTGCGCACCTGCCTGCCAAGCCGTCCGGACGCCTGCCCCCAGTGCGCGGACAGCATCCTAATAAAAGCTTTCCGCAATGCGCAAACCTGCGCGTGGTTGGGCGGCGTATCTTTTCTCCGCAACTCTCGCGTTGGCCGCGGCGTAGGGCCGCTTGTCATCCGCTCCCGTCACCCCTACACTGCCCGTTCGATTTTAACGATTGCCCTGTGCGCGTGCTGACGCGCTTGAAGAGAATCATTCGAGCCGGTATCATCCCGGTTCCTTGCAGGGCTGCCATCTGCCTCGTGAAGCGCAGCGCCCGCATCCCAATCCTAATTTCCGGAGTCTAACTATGCTTCGTTTTTTCGCTAAGTTTCAGCGCTCGCGCAATATCATCTTGTTTCTCTTTTCCATGCTGCTGCTGGTCGGTCTGGTGATTTTCTATATCCCCAACACCGATCTGACGGGCGGCCGCAATCTGGGGGCAACTTCCGAAACTGACAATCAGGTCATCGCCAAGGTCGGTTCCCAAGAGATATTGCTGAAAGAATTCCGCAATGCCATGACGGCTTACGGCGCACAATACGGGCGCGGCAATCAGCTTCCGCTGCCTACGCTCAAGGCGCTCGGCGTTGACAAACAGGCGCTCGACAGCTTGATTGCCAGCCGCTTGTCGCTCGACATTGCTGACACCCTCAAATTGGCGGGGACTGACCGCGAAGTCAGCGACCAGGTCATCAAGACCTTTGCCAACCCCGAAACCAATCAATTCATCGGGACAGAAGAATACCGGCGGCGGCTGGCGTTGAGCGGCTCGAACGTCAACGAGTATGAGCGCTCGGTGCGCGAGGGCATCACCGCCAACAAAGTGCGCAGCTATCTGATTTCGGGCGAACAGGTGTCTGACAAAGAGATCGAAGAGTCATATAAGAAAGACAACACCAAGGTCGAAGTCGCCTATGCCATCGTGGATCGCGACAAGGTCAAGGACACCTTCAAGCCTGCCGATGAAGAATTGAAGTCGTACTTCGAAGCGCACAAGAACGATTTCAAGGCCGACGAACCGACACGCAAGGTTGATTACATCTTCATCTCGACCGACGAGGTCGGCAAAAACATGGTCATCACCGAGGCCGACCTGAAAGAGGAATACAACAGCAACAAGCAGTTTGAATACCGCGCCAGCATCATCCGCCGCGACGTCTTGGCCAGCGCCGACGAAGACACCGTCAAAGCCAAATTCGATGAAATCACCAAGCGCGTCAAACCCGCCGCAGGCACAAACGCCAAGCCCGAGGATTTCGGCGTCGTGGCCAAAGCCGAATCGCAGGACACCAAAACCGCGGGCAAAGGCGGCGACATCGGCTGGGTGCGCAAAGACCCAAATCGCAGCAGCGCCTGGCAACAGCGCATTTTCACGTCCGGCCTCAAAGTCGGCGACATTGACGGCCCGTTCCGCGACGGCAAAAGCTGGTACCTGATGAAGGTCGCCGAACAACGCGAAGTGCCTTTTGAACAAATGAAGGCCACCTTGCGCGCGGGCGTTTCGAACCGCAAGGCGTACGGCGAAGCTTCCAAATTAGCCGACAAAGCCTATGAGAAGGCGACCCAATATAAAGACCTGCGGAAAGCCGCCGACGAAATCGCCAAGGATCCGCTCTTGAAGACCAGCGCCGACAAGCTGCTCAAGTCCACGCCCTATTTCAAGAACGGCGACACCTTGCCCGGCATCGGCAGCAGCCCGCAATTCGAAGAAGCCGTTGGCACGCTCAAGCAAGGCGAGATCGGCGACAAGGTCGGCATCACCGGCGGACTGGCCGTGCCGCAAGCGACGGACATTCTCGAAAAAGGCACGCAGTTGAGTTTCGAGCAAGCGCGCAACCAGGCCGAGAACAAATTGCGCCAGGAAAAAGAACCCAACCTCGCGCTCGCCAAAGCCCAGGAACTCATCACCAAGGCCAAGACGGCGGCTGAGTTTCAAACGCTGGCCAAAGCCGCCGGGCTGGAAGTCAAAACCGACAGCAACTTCAACAACGTGACCTTCCCCGGCCAGGCGGCGGGCGGATTGCAAACCAGTCAGCAGGCGCGCAATGCCCTCTTCGCATTGAAAGAAGGCGAGATCGTCAAAGCGCCGATCAAATATGGCGTGGCGGGTTACATCATCTTCGCCGCCACCAAACGCACCGAGGCCGACCTGTCCAAACTGGCCGCCTCACGCGAAGAGATTCGCGCCAGACTGGTCAGCGAGCGCCAGGGCTTGGCTTACGATGCGTATATCAAAGCGGCGCGCAAACGCTATGAAGACGCCGGCAAGATCAAGGTCTATCAGGAACGCATTGATAGCTTCATCGCCGCCCAGCAATAACCGGATTGCGGATTGCAGATTTTAGCAATCCACACTGCAAGTAACCTGAAAAGAGAAAGGCCGGAAGTTTGTCACAAGCTTTCCGGCCTTTCTCCTTTGCGCTCAACGTTAATTCAAACCGCAATCCCTATGCGTTCGGCCTTGAACGCGGCTGGGTCTATCCAATCAAGGTTGAGAAAATCAGGCTGTAGATGGTCAAAGTCTTTATCCGTTGTGACCAGCGTTGCGTCCATTACATTGGCGGCGGCGGCAATCCAGGCATCGTTCTTCCCCATTGAGTGCCCAACGGTTTCGCTGTAGGCGTCAAGCACTGCGTAAGCCTCGAAGACGTCTTCCCGAGCTACCGGAACCCGCGAAAAATACTGAACCAGAAAACGTGCTTGGCTGGTCTTGCGCTTTCCCCATTTCCATTGATTGATAAGTGAACGAAGCTCGCCTTCGGTTACCACGCTGATCAATGGACGCGGGTCGGCCAGGAGCGGCCGATAAGTTTGCCTGACGTGATCGCCCAGCGGGGATTCGCGGACAAGGTGAACAAGGATATTGGTGTCGAACAGAATAAGCTTGCTCATCAGCTTAAATGCTCAAGGGCTTCATACACTTCTGCTTCCGTCTCGTTTCCCCGCAGGCGCGGAAGCATGTCAAAGATGGTTTTTCCGGCGGGAAGGGGCAATGGTTCAGGCGTCCCCAGCATAACCCTTTCGCGCATTGCCGCACGTTCAGCGGGAGTACGGCTCTTCATTCTGGCGATGGCGCGACTCAAAATCTCCGGATCGGAATCGTCATCCCGCGCGCCGTTGGGTGATGCAACCGCCGTCTGCCCATCCCAATCTTTCTGTAACAACGCCAGCAGATATACGTCCGGAGCCTGCCCCTTTTGCGCGGCCACTGCCACCAATTTCTGCTCAACTTCCAGTGGAAACGTCACTGTCATTTAGACCACCTCCTAAAAAGACACCCACACACAGGAACGACGCCAAAATTGGCCGGTTGATCGTACTGGTTTTTTGCGCTTACGGAAACCCGCGCCACTGCGTTCTCACTCCGCTCCATGACACTTCTTAAACTTCTTGCCTGACCCGCACGGACAAGGGTCGTTGCGTCCGATCTTGCCGGGACTTAGCACCGCGCCTTTGGCCGAGACTTCGTACCCGGCAGGCGCTTCGGGTTCGCCCTCCAAGCTCCACGGCTCCGGCGCATTGGCCGGCGGTTTGGAGCCGGGCTCCCAATAAAGCTGCTCCGGCTCGGCGGCTTCGCGCTGCCAGCGTTCCTGGCGCTCGGCCTGCGCTTCGGGTTGATAAAAATCCAGCACCTCGAATTCGAAATCATCGTGGTGATGATGGTCGGGCTGATCCAGTGTGGCGACGAATTGGCTGAAGGGGCCAAGCATCTTGCGGCTGACGGCGTTGCGGTCATAGGCCGAGCGCAAGGCGCGCAAGCCGCGCTTGCGATCCAGATAGACCAGACTATTCGCCGCCATCGTCAGGAACAGCACATCGTTTTCCTGCCGGTCGGTGTAATGCTTGCTCAAAAAGCCAAAGACCGGTTCGCGCAAATCCGCATGCGCGTGCCCCAGCCGCGCCAGCGCCGCCGCCGCTTTGTAACGGGCCTGCGCGTAATCCTGATTGTCTTTGTGCCCCTCACGCTCGCGCTCGATGAAGCGCATCAGCGGCGCGGCAATGGATTTGCCAAAGGCGGCCAAAAAGGCGGGCAGCGTGCCCATCACCCATTCGCTGTCGGCGTAAAAAACATCCATCAGCTTATCCAACACCAGCGGAATGTCTTCAGCTTGGCCGTGCAAGGCGAGGATCGTCCAGGCGTGATAGATGATCCAATACTCGCCGCCCTTCCCTTCATACCAGTAATCTTCGTTATGCAAATACTGGCGCAGTTGCGGCAAGGCTTCGTCGCCGCGTTTCACCAATTCTTTTATGTGCGCGACGGTGACGCGGTCTTCCTCTTTGAACAGCAATTCCAGCAATTCCGCCGTCGGCAGGGCAGCGTAATCGAACATCGGCTCACTCCAAGCAATGATAAAAGTCCTGATTTAGCGGGCATCTTCGCATCGCCACCTGTAAATGTCGAGCGGCGAAAGTGTGCTATATTCGGCGCCGCAATAGGCGTTACCAATGGTTTGAAACCATGCGGCAACGAATGATACGAAGAACATGTGGTAGTGATGAAAAGTAAGGCGCCGCCGTTTTTGTCGCGTAGCGACAGTTGAATTTAGCCGTGGTTTTCAAACCACGGTAAGCGATGCGACAGTTCCGCGTCGCGTCAGCGACGCCTGAATTCAAGCGTCGCTGACGCGACGCGGACCTTTCCCGGCGTTGAAACGCCGGGCTAAACTCAGGCCGCCGCTACGCGGCTGCAAAACCGCTGCATTCCTTTTTCATTACCAGCAACAACCTTCGTGCTCTTCGTTCCTTCGTGGTGACACACGACTCTGCGAGGTGTTATGGACAGAGAAGTCAACGAACTCGAAAAAGCGCTCGAACAAATCTGGGACATCGCGGTCAACAAATTCGGCCTCGATCCTTATCCCACCAAATTTGAAATCGTCCCGGCCAGCGTGATGTACGAAGTCGGCTCATACGCCTTGCCGGGCCGCTATTCGCACTGGACCTTCGGCAAGGCCTATCACCGCATGAAGACGATGTACGATTTCGGCCTGGCGAAAATCTACGAAGTCGTCATCAATTCCAATCCGTCCTACGCCTTCCTGCTCGAAAACAACTCGCTGTTGCAGAACAAGCTGGTCATCGCGCACGTGCTGGGCCACGTGGACTTTTTCAAGCACAACGCCTACTTCGCGCCCACCAACCGCCGCATGGTGGATGACGCCGCCTTGCACGCGCGCCGCATCAACGAATACGAATTCAAATACGGCCGCAAAACCGTCGAAGACTTCCTCGACGCCGTGCTCTCCATCGAAGAGCACATTGACCCGGACTTTTACATCAAAAAGAATCGCCGGCCGCTCGACAAAGACAAAGAGGAAGAGCCCATTGCCTCAAATAAACCGGCCGGCGCTTACGACGATTTGCGCACCACCGAAGAGCGCGAAAGCGCCGAACGCAAAGCCAAACTCGACGCCCTGGCCGAAAGCCAGCAACCCGAAAAAGATTTGCTCTGGTACATCATGCAAAACTCGCCCAGTTTGCAGCCCTGGCAGCGCGATGTGCTGAGCATGATCCACGACGAGATGCTTTATTTCGTGCCGCAAATGCAGACCAAAACTCTAAATGAAGGTTGGGCGTCGTATTGGCATTCACGCATCATGCGTGAACTCGACCTGCCCACCGAAGAGCATTTGGAATTCGCCGAAATCAATGAGCAACGGTTGACCGGCGCATCTAGGGTTTAGTTTGACTTCGATTGGACATTGCCAAGATGCCGGACCCCGACCACCTGATGACGATGCTCGGGGCCGTCGTGGTCGCCGCCCCCGCGGCGCTGGTCGCGGTG